>CALGFI010000084.1 GCA_937881155.1 uncultured bacterium
TTCACCTCACCGCAGACGGAGCGAGCTCAACTGTTCCTGTCGCAGATCCTGTGACTCGCGATGGAACTGCCCGGAGCCGGGACGTCGCCGACACGAAGCCGGTCAACTTAGGCCGGGGCGTCGAGCGACGCCATGGAAGAGATGCCAGTGCTTCTCCTCGGACGTCGCCCGGCCGTCCTCCTCTTCCTCGTCGAACCGCTCGACCTCGAATCCATCGAAGAGCGCCACTGCCTGGTCGCGCGTGAATGCCGATATGTCGTCCTCGGGCGCCCAGGTATCGCGGTCGCCGAGCAGCTCACCCGCGAACCGGCCCTCGGGTGCGATCGCCTCGCCGATCCGGCGCCACACGTCGCCGAACGCGTCGGGCCGGCAGAAGAACAGGCTGAAGCTCGCCCAGACGAGATCGACGCCGGTAGGAAGCTCGATGTCCTCCATCCTCGACACGACGGTCGTCAGGCGGCTGGAGAGCGTCCCCGGGACGCGACGGCGAACGCGCTCGATCGCCTCCTCCTCGGCGTCGATGGCGAACACTCGCCAGCCCCGCCTGAGCATCGCCAGCGTGTCGATGCCCGATCCGCATCCCAGATCGACGGCCGAACGCTCTTCGCCGGCACCGAACGCGTCGAGGACCTCGAGCAGCATCTCGCGCGGCTCGCGACCCTCGTGCTCGTCGTAGTACTCGGTCCACTCGGAGCGGGTGGTCATCGTCGCGCATCATAGGGAGCGATGCGGACCGACGAACCCGAGCTCGAGGCGCCCGAACACGTCGCTCGCGACGTGTTCGGGCGCGGCATCCGCCTGATCCTCTCCTACGTCCGGATGCACCCGAAGCCGTTCGCGATCGCCGTGGCCGGTGCCCTCCTGTTCGCCGTCGGATCGGTTGCGGTCACCATCGCCCTCGGCCGAGTCACTGATCGCGTGCTGCGTCCTGCGTTCACCGCTGAAGGCGTCTCGACGTCCACGATCTGGCTCGGGGTCGCCGCGGTCGTGGGTCTCGCCTGCATCCGAGCCCTCGGCATCGGCATCCGCCGGTATTTCAGCGGTGTGATGGGTTCATCGGTCGCCGCGTCGCTGCGCGACCGCGTCTCCGACCGCTACCGCGATCTATCGCTCTCGTACCACCGCGGACAACCCACCGGCGAGCTGCTCGCGCACATGGAGGCCGACGTCGAGGCGTCGATCGAAGTCATCTACCCCGTCCCGTTCTCGGTCGGCGTGATCCTCCTCGTCGTCTTCGCGCTGATCTCGCTCGTCGTGACCGACCCGTTCCTCACGCTGGTCGGCCTCGTCGTCATCCCAACGCTCGGGTTGATGAACCGCGCCTTCGCTCGGCGGATGCAGGCGCCGGTCAGGCGCGCGCAGGAGCGGATCGGCGAGGTCTCGGCGATCGCACACGAGTCGATCGACGGCGCGCTCGTCGTCAAGACGCTCGGCCGCGAGCACGCCGAGGTGAACAGGCTCCGCGCGAAGGCACAGGAGCTCCGCGACCAACGCGTGCTAGCCGGCTACGTCCGAGCGACGTTCGAGGAAGGGCTCGAGGCGCTCCCCAACCTCGCGGTGATCGTTCTGCTCGCGATCGGGTCGTGGCGCCTCTCGACCGGCGACGTGACGCTCGGAACGCTCGTGCAGGTCGTCACGCTGTTCGGTCTGCTGTCGTGGCCGATGCGGTTCGTCGGCTGGATCCTCGCCGAGATCCCGCGCGCCGTCGTCGGGCACGGCCGGATCACGGAGGTGCTCGAGCAGCCGGTCACCGTCGACCTTCCCGCGGACCCGATACCGCTCCCCGACGGTCCGCTCGACGTTCGCGCCGAGGCCCTGACGTACGGCTTCGACGGATTCCGTGTGCTCGACGAGGTGGCGTTCCACATCGAAGCGAACGAGTCCGTCGCGATCGTCGGCGCGACCGGCGTCGGCAAGTCCACGCTCGCGCAACTGATCGTTCGGCTCGACGACCCCGATTCCGGCGAGATCCTCCTCGGCGGCGTCAACGTCCGCCACGTCGAGCCGAGCTCACTTCGTCGCGCGGCATCGATCGTGTTCCAGGAGAGCTTCCTGTTCGCGAACACCGTCGCCGAGAACATCGGGCTGGATTCGGACGCGACGCGAAAGGACATCGAACGCGCCGCCACCATCGCGCGCGCCGATCGCTTCATCCGCGACCTGCCGAACGGATTCGACACGGTCCTCGGCGAACGCGGGCACACGCTCTCGGGCGGTGAGCGCCAGCGCGTCGCGCTCGCCCGCGCGCTCGTGCGGAACCCTCGCGTCCTGATCCTCGACGACGCCACGAGCGCGGTCGACCCGACGATCGAAGCGCAGATCCTGGCGGGCCTTCGAACGAACCTGCAGACGACGCTGATCGTCGTCGCGTACCGACTGTCCACGATCCGCCTGGCCGACCGGGTCCTCTACCTGGGCGACGGACGCATCCGGGCGACCGGTTCGCACGACGAGCTCATGGCCGAGCCCGGCTACGCCGCCATGATCCGCGCGTACGAACGCCGGGAGCGTCGGGCGGCAACCGAGCAAGGCGCCGACCGTGAGGCGGCACGACGATGAGCGCGACGACGATCGACCCCACGCAGGTCGACGCGCGCGAGGACGACCTCCCCATCCCGGCGCACCTGCGGAGCGCGTGGAGCGTCCTGTTCGAGGGCCTGCGTCTGAGCCCCGAGCTCCGGAAAGGCCTCGGGTTCACCATCGCCATCTCGCTCGGCGCCGTCATCGGCAACCTGGCCACGCCGATCCTGATCCAGCAGATCTTCGATCACGGCTTCCGCGGCGGGTTCCGCGCGACGTTCGTGTTCGGTCTGTGCGCCGTCGCGTTCGGCGTCGTCTTTCTGGCGTTCATCGCGGCCCGCGCAGCGGCTCGCCGACTGGTCCGCGCCTCCGAGGAAGCGCTGATGGGGCTGCGCGTGCAGGGCTTCGAGCACATCCATCGGCTGTCGATCGCCACGCAGTCGCGCGAACGCCGCGGCGTGCTGGTGGCCCGCGTCACCGCCGACGTGGACACGCTCGCCGAGTTCACCGAGGAAGGGGCGATCTCGTGGATCTGGGCGATCGTCCAGATCGTCGTGGTGTTCGTGATCATGCTCCTGTTTTCGTGGCAGCTCACGATCCCCGTCGTACTTCTCGTCCTGCCGCTCCTGCTCGTGATGGGCAAGCTGCAAGCGTCGATGTCGGCGGCGTACGACGCCGTCCGAGTACGCGTCGGCGAGATGCTGTCGGAGGTCTCGGAGAGCGTGATGGGCGCCGACGTCGTTCGCGCCTACGGGCTCGAGGAGCGCGTCGACATGCGCGTCAAGCGCTCGATCCACGAGCGGTATCGCGCGCACGTGCTCGCGCACCTTCGCACCGCCACGATGTGGCCGATGGGGACCGTGTTCTGGGGACTCGCGTACGCCGTCGTGATCGTGGTCGGCGCGATGTTCGGTCCGGAGTGGGGACTGACCTTCGGGACCGTGTCGGCGTTCCTGTTCCTCGCCGACATGTTCCTGCACCCGTTCACCGACCTTCCCGAGATCTACGCGCAGACGCAGACCGCGATCGCCGGCTGGCGCAAGATCCTCGCGCTCCTCGAGATGCCGGTGGACGTGCGGGAGCCGTCGCCCGGCGTGGCGCTCCGAGGCGGCGCGCTCGACGTGAAGGCCGAGGACGTCTCGTACCGCTATGGAGACGGGCCGCTCGTTCTGCGCGACGTCTCCGTGGAGGTCCAACCCGGGGCACACGTCGCGGTGGTCGGCGAGACCGGTTCGGGGAAGACCACGTTCTGCAAGCTCCTCGCACGCCTCGCCGATCCCGTGAGCGGACGCCTCGAGGTCGGTGGCGTCGACCTGCGCGACGTCGCCCGCGCGTCGCGCCAGAACGCGATCCGGATGGTGCCGCAGGACGGGTTCCTGTTCGACATCACCGTTCGCGAGAACGTTCGCGCGGGCCGTGAGGGAGCGAGCGATCGCGACGTCGACGCGGCGTTCGACGAGCTCGGCTTGCGCGACTGGGTCGAGTCGCTCTCCAAGGGGCTCCAGACGCGCGTGGGCGAACGGGGCGAGGCGCTCTCGGTGGGCGAGCGCCAGCTCGTGTCGCTCGTGCGGGCGCAGATCGGGAACCCCGGACTGCTGATCCTCGACGAGGCGACGAGCGCCGTCGATCCGGCGACCGAGCACCGCATCTCCGAGGCCTTGCGCCGAGTGTCGGCCGGGCGAACGACGATCACGATCGCGCACCGCCTGTCGACTGCCGAAGGCGCCGACGAGATCTTCGTGTTCGACGCCGGCCGGGTCGTCGAACGCGGCAGACACGCGGAGCTCGTCGACGCCGGAGGAACGTACGCCGGGCTCTACCGCAGCTGGCTCGGCAACGTCCGCGCGTAGCTACCGTTCGAGTGGCTTGACGACGTCGCCTCAGGTCGCGATCGTCCGTCGCGATGCGCGTCGTCTACACGTCACGGCACCGGCAACATGACGCGGATACCGAGGTTCAGTTCGGCGTCCCGGGGCCGCTCTACGAAGTGCCTGCGCGGATAGAGAGCATCCGGGCAGCACTCGACGCGGACGGCGGATTCGAGCTCGTCGACCCGGTCGAGCACGGGGTCGAACCGATCCACGCGGTCCACGAGCCGGCCATGGTTCGGTTCCTCGAGACGGCGTGGAGCGAGTGGCTCCGCGAGAACGGCGCGCCGGAGATGATCCCCGACACGATCCTCCATCCCGCGTTGCGCGAGGGGATGGGATCTCTCGGCGAACCGCGACCCGTGCTCGCGCGGCTCGGCTACTGGACGTGGGAGACGATGACTCCGATCGTCGCCGGAACCTACGAGGCGGCCAGGTGGGCGGCGGACACCGCGCTCACGACGGTCGACCTGGTCCTCGGAGGCGAGAGCGTCGCGTACGGGCTGTGCCGTCCGCCCGGCCACCACGCCCCGCGCGCGGCGTTCGGCGGGTACTGCTACTTCAACAACGCGGCGATCGCCGCCGAGGAGCTCACACGCAGGACGCACGAACCGGTGGCGATCCTCGACGTCGACTACCACCACGGCAACGGGACGCAGCAGATCTTCTACTCACGCGGCGACGTGCTGTACGCGTCGCTGCACGGCGACCCGGATCGGGCCTACCCGTACTTCGCCGGCTTCGCCGACGAGACCGGCGCGGGCGACGGGGAGGGTGCGAACCTCAACATCCCATTGCCGGAAGGGTGCGAGGACGCCGCGTACCTGAATGAGATCGACCGCGCGCTGGACCGCATCGCCGAGCACGGTGGATCGGTCATCGTCGTCTCCCTGGGATTCGACACTTACGTCCGGGATCCGATCTGCGACCTCGCGCTGACGACCGCGGCCTACCACGAGGTCGGCCGGCGGGTGGCGGCACTCGGACGGCGGCTGGTCATCCTGCAAGAGGGCGGCTACTACGTCCCACACCTCGGCGAGAACGCCCGACAGTGGTTGCGCGGTGTCGAAGAACGATCGCCGCAGTTGTCTCGTTCCGGCTAGGACCTCTCGGCCGCCTCGGCGTCCTCTTTCGTTCGGTGCACCGTACCGTCTGGATGCTGGGGAGGCGCGTACAGCGAATACAGCTTGAGATCGCCGTCGCCGGTGTTGACGACGTTGTGCCATATGCCGGCCGGAACGACGATCGCCCAATCGTCTGCGACGTCGTGCGTCTCCTCGACCTCCCTCTCCGTTCGACCGAACTCCACTCGACCCGTGCCGGACTCGATCCGCAGGAACTGGTCGAGGTGCGGGTGAACCTCGCGGCCAATGTCCTCGCCGGGCGAGAGACGCATCACCGTGAGCTGCACGTGTTCGCCGGTGTGAAGGACGGTTCGGAAGGTCTCGTTCTGGAGCGTCGCGCGCTCGATGTCGCCGATCCAGCCCAGCATCGTTCCGTCACCTCCCGCAGTAGCCTGGGACGAGTGGACACGACGGCGTCACGTGGAGTCAACCGAAAGACGCGCGTCGTCGCGGTCGCCGCCGGGATCGTTTTCGTCGGCGGCGGACTGTGGGCCATGGCGGCGCCCGAGTCGTTCTTCGACGTCCTCGGACCGTTCCCGCCGTACAACCAGCACTTCATCCAGGACGTCGGCGCGTTCCAGATCGGGCTCGGCGCGGTCCTGCTGATCGCGGCGTTCGCCCCACACGCAGACGTCCTCGCCGCCGCGCTGCTCGGCGTCGGCGTCGGATCGGTCGCCCATGCCGTCTCGCACGTCCTCGGCATCGATCTTGGCGGGAGGCCCGAGCTGGACATCCCGGCGTTGACTGCGCTAGCTGTCGTGCTGCTCCTCACGGGCGTCGTTCGATGGAGGTCGTCACGCCCTACAAGCTGATGAGATCAGCCTCGGCAGGCGCAGGCGCCGCCGCACGCACACCCGCCGGCGGCGGGCGCGGAGCCGGCGGAGCTCGTTCCCGCGATGAACGAGAACTGACGGCGGACCCGGTCGCTCCCGCACGACGGGCAGGCGAGCGCCGTCTCGACGGAGGCGCTCATCGACCGGCGCTCCTCGAACCGGCGCTCACACGCCATGCACACGTACTCGTACGTCGCCACCGAAAGCAGCATAGCGCCGCGCGACGACGGAGTGGCGTCTACAGGGCGGTGGTCCGCCGCCCGCGAGCGCCGAAGAACGCGCCGTACAGCCAGAGCAACAGGACGGCGACGATGATCGACCCGATCCAGGCGATCCCGTCGTTCCCCGGGAAGATCGCCTCCCACAGGAGGCCCCCGATGAGGGCAGCGACCGCCCCGAGGAGGATCGTCGCCACGATGCTCAGGTCCTGCCGCCCGGGCATCAACAGACGCGCGATCGCGCCAATGACGAGACCGGCCACTGCATAGACGATGACATTGCCGACCGTGATGTCGATGTCCGCAGCCAGCATCGTGTCTCCTCCTCCGCCACCCTTAGGGGTCCGCCTCGGATACCGACGTACCCTGAGGAACGGGTGCGTACTCCTTCCTTTGGGGCCGTCGGAATCGGACGGGGCCCGTTCGCGTTGAACTAGCGGTGACCCCGAGCAGCCAGGACCTGAACGGCTCGACCTCCGACGAGGCGCTGGACGCCTATTCGCGTGTGGTCACCTCGGTCGCGGCCAGGCTGATCCCATCCGTAGCCAGTCTCCGCGTCCGGGGCCGCGTCCGCGGGGCCCAGGTGGACGGCGCAGGGTCGGCCGTCGTCATCGCGCCAGACGGGTTCGCGCTGACATCGGCGCACGTCGTCGGCGGTACCGATCGCGGATCGGCCTCGTTCGTCGATGGGCGCGAGGTCCCGTTCGACGTGGTCGGGCGGGACGAGCTCTCGGACATGGCCGTCCTCCGTCTACAGGGCGCCGGCTTCGAGGCGGCTCAGCTCGGCGACGCCTCGAACCTCCTCGTCGGCCAGCTCGTCGTGGCCATCGGGAACCCCATGGGCTTCGGCGGAACGGTGACCGCGGGCGTGGTGAGCGCCCTCGGTCGCGCGCTCCCCGTGAGCGCGGGCCGCGTCGTGGAGAACGTGATCCAGACGGACGCCGCGCTGAACCCCGGGAACTCCGGCGGCGCGCTCGCCGACGGGCAGGGTCGAGTCGTCGGCATCAACACCGCCGTTGCCGGTGTGGGGCTCGGCCTGGCCGTCCCCATCGACGACTCGACGCGCCGGATCATGCATGCGCTGATGACGGCGGGGA
>CALGFI010000085.1 GCA_937881155.1 uncultured bacterium
CGAGCATCCCATCGATGGCGAACACCACCTGGTTCACGCCGAACCCGCGCATCGCCCCGGCCGGCGGGTTGTTCGTGTAGACCGCCGTCGATTCGACGTCGACGGCGCCGAACCGATAGGCGCCGCACGCGTGTCCCGCGGCGCGCTCGAGCACCTTGTCGCCGACGCTCGCATACGCGCCGGTGTCCCCGACGATCCGAGCCCGCACGGCGGTCAGACGCCCTTCGTCGTCGCACCCGACCGTGTACGTCATCGTCAGCGGGTGGCGCTTGGGGTGGAACCGGAGGCTCTCGGCGCGGCTCATCGTGAGCAGGACGGGACGGCCGGTGGCGACGGCGCCGAGCGCGGCGTGGCACTGCACGTTCAGGTCCTCCTTGGCGCCGAACGCTCCCCCGTTCGCGACCTGCGTGACGCGTACGCGCTCCTCCGGCCAGCCAAGGAACGACGCGATCTGATGCCGGTCCTCCCACACGCCCTGACCTTGCGACGAGACGTGCAGCGTGCCGTCGGACTGGGGAACCGCGAGGGCCGACTCGGGCTCGAGAAACGCGTGCTCGATGAACTGCGTTCGGAACGTCTCGGTCAGCACGTGGGTCGACCGTTGGAGCCCTGCGTCGACGTCGCCGCGACGAACGATCGACGTCGAGAGCACGTTGCCGTTCTCGTGCAGTCGCGGCGCGTCGGGCTCCAGCGCCGCGAACGGGTCCGTGACCGGTTCGAGCACCTCGTACTCGACGTCGACGAGCTCGGCGGCCTCGCGGGCGTCGTGGCGGCTCTCCCCCACGACGACCGCAAGGACGTCGCCGACGTACCGCGTGATCTCGCCCTCGGCGACGATCTGCGGCCAGTCCTTGGTGATCGCGCCCTGAACGCGTTGACCGGGGACGTCGCCCGCCAGTAGCACCGCGACGACGCGCGGATGCGCGCGAGCCCGCCCGACGTCGATCCGCACCACGCGCGCTCGGGGGTGGTCGGAGAACCGGAGCGCGCCGTGCAGCATCCCGGGCGCAGACAGGTCGTTCACGTACGGCTTGTCGCCGAGTGCCAGCTCCCGTCCTTGGTAGCGAGCGGTACGCGACCCGATCCGACCCGACAGGTCCGGTTGGGGCATCGGCTCGCCGAGACGCGACCGCGCGACCATCTCGACCGCGTCGACGATCTTGATGTACCCGGTGCACCTGCACAGGTTCCCGGCGAGCGAGCGTCCGATCTCCTCGCGTGACGGTGACGGGTTCTTCGCCAGCAGGCCCTCGGCCTTCATCACGATCCCCGGCGAGCAGAACCCGCACTGCGACGCGCCGGAGACCACGAACCCGTCCGCCCACCGGTCGCGCTCCTCGGGTGGGAGACCTTCCTGTGTCATCACCTGACGCCCCGCCGCGCGCTCGGCCTTTTGCGCGCACGACACGACGGCCTTGCCGTCGATCAGCACCGTGCAGGCGCCGCACGAGCCCTCCGGCGCGCACCCGTCCTTCACCGAGGTGACACCCAAGTCGTCGCGGAGCACGTCGAGGAGGCTCGCGCCTGGTCCAACGTCGACCGACACCGCGCGCCCGTTCAGCGTGAAGTCCACGTCACCTCGCCCCCGCGGCGGCAACGTAGCGCTCGGGGAACGCGGCGTACCACGCCGCCGCGAGCGGGAGGTGATCGACCGGACACTGGTCGTCCACGCTGTGCGCGTACACCTCGTTCGCCGGTCCGAACCCGATCGTGGGGATCTCGAGCTTCCCGGCGCTCGACACGCCGTTCGTCGAGAACACCCACCGGCCGATCTGTGGCGTCATCCCGAGGGCACGCTCCGAGGTCTCGACCGCCGCGCGAACGCCGTGATGATCCTCCGGCGTCACCCACGTCCGGAAGTACTTGTCGGTCGAGAGGGTCAGCCCCGTGTACGCCCGCCCCTCGTACGTGAGCAGCTCGACCGTCGCGGCACCCTCCTGCACGGAGGGCAGCGCCTCGAGCTCGGCCCGAGCCGACTCGACCGTCTCTCCAATCGTCAGGCGCCGGTCCAGGTAGATCGTGCAACCGTCGGGCACGGCGTTCAACGAGGGTGTCTGGGCGTCGATCTTCGATACGACCACCGTTCCCTTCCCCAGGAACGGGTCGGACGCGAGGCGTTCGTTCAGGGCCTCGATCTGCTCGACGATCGGCGCCATCCGATAGATCGCGTTCACCCCGCGCTCCGGCGCCGACGCGTGCGCCGCTCGTCCCGTCGTGTGGAGCGCGAACTCGGCGCGCCCGCGATGTCCCCGGTAGACCTGCAGGTTCGTCGCCTCGCCGAGCACGACGATCTCGGCCTTGGGGATCGTGTTCGTCAGCAGGTACTCGAGGGCGAGGCCGTCACAGTCCTCTTCCTGGACCGTCCCCACGACCCACAGCGTGAACCGAGACGTATCGATGCCGAGCCGCCGCAGCAGCGCGCCCCCGTGCACCATCGACGCGATCGCGGCCTTGTTGTCCGACGCGCCGCGGCCGTAGAGCACGCCGTTCTCGATCGTCGCCGTGAACGGCTCCGTCCGCCACAGCGACGGGTCGCCCGTGTTCACCACGTCGATGTGCGAGTCGAACACGATGTGCACCGGCCCGTCGCCGATCCGCCCGATCACGCTGCCGAACCCGTCCACGACCACGTCGTCGAACCCGACCGCCTTCATCTCCTCGCCGATCCGCTGGACGACCGCGTTCTCGTCCCGCGAGAGGCTCGGCCGTTCGATCAGGTCGGCCAGGAACCGGGTGACGTCGTCGCGAAGACCTTCTGCTCCCTGCGCGTAGCGTTCGTCGACGTTCATCGGCCCACCAACGTGCCGTTCCGGTCGACGCCGGTGAACAGGACCGCGACGCGCTCGCCCCGGTGCAGGCGTCCTCGTCGCGACAGCTCCATGAGGCCGGCGAGTCCCGCCGAACCCGTGGGGTCGACGTCGATGCCGCTCGCCTCGCGCGCGAGCGTGTTCGCGTCGCGGAGCGTTTCCTCCGAGACGAGCACCGGTGACCCGTCCGTCGCCAGCATGCCGCCGACGACCGCCGCCCAGTCGTACGTCTCGTCGTCGAGGATCCCGTCGGCGATGCTTCGCGGTTCGGTCTCCCACGGCCACATGACCTCGGACCGGTTCGACCGCGCCCAGGTCATCGCGTCGACGATCCCCTCCGGCGTCGCCTCGTATCCGGCACGCTGCCGGACGCGGACGTACGCACGCTCCAGCGGATGCGCGCTCTCGGTCTGCACGGCATGGATACGCGGCAGACGCTCCGGGGCCTCGAGCAGCGCGGCGTCCTCGAACGCGCGGATGCACGCGCTCGCCAGCGCGCCCCCGCCGATCTGCACGACGAGCGCGTCGAGCGCCTCACCCGCGCGCGCGAGCTGAGCGACGAGCTCGTACCCGAGCGTCTCGCCACCCTCGATCGTCAGGCCGTTGCCCGGACCCTGACACGTGAACGGGATCGCGCCCTCGGCGATCGCGCGTAGCAGCGCCGCGTACGTCGGGTCGCCGACGCCCTCCTCCTCCCGGTCACAGATATCCATCCTCGCGCCGAGCTCGTGCAGCCGGCGGACCACCGCGTGGTCCGCCCACGTCGGGATGAACACACGGAGCGGGCGCTCTGCCGCGCGCGCCACGACGGCCGCCGCGAGCGCCGCGTTGCCGCAGCTGGCGATGGCGAGCTCACGTCCGTCGATCGACCCGAGGCCGGTCTGCTCCGCGACCAGCAGGTGGATCATCAGTCCCATCAGGTGCCGCGCCTTGTGCGACCCGGACACGTTCCCCGTCTCATCTTTGACCCACACGTCGCATCCCAGTCGCCCGGACAGCCCGTCGCTCCGTTCGAATGGCGTCTCGACGAATCCATGTCCGTCGACGGCGGCGACCGCCTTGTCGAGCTGCTCGACTAGGTGGACGTGGTCGTCGTCGCTCATCCCGTGGGCGCGGCCGAGGTGGTACGAGTGGAACAGCTCGCGGAAGCGTACGAACGGGTTCCGATCGTCGCCATCGGGGAACGAGACGTGCGTCGGGTCGATCTCGCGAACCATCACGTGGTCGCGGTCGTCGCCGTTCGCGCTCGGACAGCGGAACGGGAACGGCTCGTCGACCGGCGCGGTGAACCCGCAGCCCTCGCAGACCACGGACGTCGCCGGCGCTACCCTCACGCGGCCATCCCCGATCGAGCGTTGAACGCGCGGATCGCCTCGTCCCATTCCGGCAGCAGATCCCGGAGCGAACGCCAGAACGCCTGGTCTTCGCGCGCCACGAAGTCCTCGACGGAGACGCCCTGCTGCTCGACCCACGTGAAGTAGCCGAGGTTGAAGACGCGTCGCCGGTCCTCCTCGGTGAGCTGCAGCATGTCGCCGGTTCCCTGCCCCTCGAGCGACCGGCCGAAGGTCTCCGCGGCCTCCGTCTGGCCGAACCCTCCGGGGAAGTCGCGCGCCAGGACCTTGTCCACCTCGGTTCGGTACATCGCCGCGCCGTCCGTGGCGACGGTGACGACGACGTCGTCGGCGCCGAGCCGCAGCAGCTTCGCCGTCTTGATCGCGGCGAGCACGTTGCAGATGCTCGACAGGCCGAAGGCATCGAGCGCCTCGATCACGCGCTCGTGGACGCCGCGCGCACGGAGGAACGCCCGTCCCTCCGCGGTGTTGAACAGCACGTTCAGACGATCGGTGTCTCGGTCGCTCACGTCGGCGACGACGTCGGTGTTCATGACGTTGTGGATCAGCGGCACGTGCTTGTCTCCGATCCCCTGGATGTTGTGCTCGCCGAACCCGTTGCGGAGCAGCGTCGGACATTCGAGCGCCTCAGCCACGACGATCTGCGCCCCGAACCGGTCCTTCAGGTGGTCCCCGGCGCCCAGCGTCCCGGCCGACCCCGACGCCGCGACGAAGGCCCGCAGGCGGAGCGACGGTTCGGAATCGCGAAACGAGTCGAACACGCGCTCGAGCGCGGAACCCGTGACGAGCAGGTGCACGAGGTGGTTGGGGTACTCGGAGAACTGATTGAGGATGACGTTCGCCGGATCCCGCGCGAGACGGTTGCACTCGTCGTAGATCTCCTTGACGTTGCTCTCGACGCCAGCCGTTCGCACGATGTCGGACGGTTCGCTGACCCAGCGTTCGAGCCATTCGAATCGCTCCCGGCTCATCCCCTCGGGCAGCACCGCGACGCCACGACATCCCATGATCCGGCTGATCGCCACGCCGCCTCGGCAATAGTTGCCGGTCGACGGCCACACCGCCCGCTGCGAGGTGGGATCGAATCCGCGCGTCACGACGCGCGGCGCGAGACAGGCGTACGCCGCCAGCACCTTGTGCGCGCCGATCATGGGGAATCGGTCACCGAGCGCGACCACGATGCGCGCGTCGACGCCGGTGAGCTCGGTCGGAAGCACGACGTGCTCCGGGACGTCGACGGTCGAGCGGCGGTCGGGGCCGTTGTACCAGTGGACGCGGAACAGGTTCAGCGGATGCGCGGCGTCGGGGTCGACCGACTCGAGCTCCGAATGGATGCGCCGCGGAATCTTCCCCGGGTCGGCGAGCTGCTCGAACGTCGGCAGCGCGATGCCCGCCTCCGCCAAGCGCTCGACGACGCGCTCGTCGGCCGAGACATCGGCGCCGATCATCGCCCTCGTCCGCACCACCTTCGAATGATTCTAGGCGCGGTCGGTTCGCCGTCGCGTCGGCCGATCGGGTGCGCATGCGGCGGAACAGCTACGGGCGAGGGTCCAGGATCAGCGGCGGGAGCGGTTCCTGGTCGAAATCGAACTCGCGCAGCAGGTTGCCGAGCCCCCGGACCTCTTCGCGGACCGTGGGACGCGAGTCCGGTCGGCTCATCGTGTCGGGATCCAGCCGCGCCCCGTCGAGGAACAGGTCCTCGATCAACCGTCGTGTCGGGGTCCAGGCGCGCCCCGTCGAGGAACAGGTCCTCGATCAACCGCAGGTACGCGTCGAACGACAGCGTCTGCGAGTCGATCATGCCGCGACGCGCCCACGGGCTGATCATGATCCCCGGAACGCGGATGCCGTACCCGTTGCGATCGACACGCGGTGGCACCACGTGGTCGTAGAAGCCACCCCAATCGTCCCACGTCAAGAAGATCGCCGTGTGCTCCCAGTCGGGCCCGCGCATCACCGCGTTGACGACGTTGGTCACGTGCCGCTGCCCTTTCCAGATGGGCTCGCCGGCGCCGGGATGCTCGCCGACGCCCGAGTACGGCATCACCCACGACACCGACGGCAACTGTCCGTTCGCCGCCGCCGCATAGAACTCCGAGTGGCCCTGGACGCGGTCGAGCTGACGGTTCTGGCGGACGGTCGTGAACCACGGAAGCGGATTCTGCTGGCTCACGGTGCGCTGTCCGCTCCGGTCGTTCGGACAGGGGTCGAACTCGCACGTGTCGTCGCCGACGTAGTACGACCAGCTCACCCCGGCCTCGTGCAGCAGGTGGGTGATGTCGGTCCACGCCCAGATCGGAACGTCCTCGTGCGAACGCTGGATCGCCGCCTCGTCGTTCAGCTCCAGATCCGACACGCAACTCATCGGATCGCGAGGGTTGTCGCAGGTCGCGGCCCACGCTGACACCAGGAACAGGTGCGCCGGCAGCGTCCACGAGTCGGCCGGCGCGAACATCCGGTCCTGCA
>CALGFI010000086.1 GCA_937881155.1 uncultured bacterium
GTGTAGCCGAGCCCGTAGTGCACGTTGCCCGAACGCATCGTGCCGTAGAACGGCATCGTCAACCCGGAGACGTTGATCGGACCACCCCATGCGGCCTCGATCGGCACATCGGCGAAGTTCGGAAACATCCGAACCAGATCGTGCGCGACCCGACGCGCGTACCGCTCGACGTAGTCGTAGCGGTCGTCGATGCGCCGCGCCAGGTTCGGCTGAAGCCCTCCCATGCCGAAGGCGATCCGCCCATCGGCCGTCGTTCGCAGGTAGTGGAGCGACGAGCGCTCGTCGTAGATCGACTCGCCGCCGGTCCAGCCGAGCTCCTCGATCCGGTCCGGGGCTGGAGCCGTCACGACGATGTACGACCCGCGCACCGTGAGACGTGGCTTGAACTCCCGCCACCAGGTGGCCCACGCCCCCAGCGCGACCACCGCTTCGCCCCCGGTCACGGTTCCCCCCGGCGTCTCGGCAACCGCCGGCTTGCCGGTCCGGAACCGCGTGACCGGCGTTCCCTCGAAGATCCGAACGCCGCGCTCGATCAGGACTCGGCGGAGTCCCCGCGCCAGTCGCGCGGGTTGAACGGTACCCGCGTCGGGCATGAACACGGCCGAGCGGAACGTCGGCGACGCGCAACGCTTCTGCATGTCGTCTCGCGACAGCACCCCGTACTCGTGATCGACGCCGAGCCGGCGCGCGACGTCGAGGAGCTCGTCCCATCCGCGTTCGTGGTTCGGGTTCGTCGCCACGCCGAGGCACCCTGCGTAACGGAACCACGCGTCGACGCCGTGGCGATCGCACCACTGCCCGATCTCCGTGGGTGACCGTCCACCGGCCATCAGCAGCTCCATCGCGTCGGCGTCGCCGTAGGTCTCGGCGACGTCCTCGATGTGGCTCCACCAGCCGTCGCAGAACCCGCCGTTGCGACCGCTCGGCCCGCCGCCGCAGATGTCGGCCTCGAGGAGGACGACGTCGAGGTCGGGCTGACGTTCCTTCATGAAGTACGCGGTCCACATCCCCGTGTAGCCGCCGCCGAGGATGACGACGTCCGCCTTCGTGTCGCCCCGGAGTGGGGGCGACTCGGGGCCGACGAACTCGGGATGTGAGAGGGCCTCCTCCATCCACCACGACCGTCGGGCGGGACGGGGCGCCTGCTTCACGAACCCTCCTCTCGTTGTGCGCTGCTAAGGTTCGAGCCCATTCTGGCGCACGAGTCGGGAGGTCATCCTTCGATGAGTCCGGCCGAACGCCCCCGGAGCCGCGAGGTCACCGACGGTCCCGCGCGCGCACCCGCGCGCGCCATGCTTCGCGCCGTCGGGTTCTCCGAGGACGACTTCGGCAGGCCGCAGGTGGGGGTGGCGTCCAGCTGGAACGAGGTGACGCCGTGCAACTACCACCTCGACAAGCTCGCGGCGCTGGCGAAGGAAGGTGTGCGTCAGGGGAACGCCGTCCCGCTCGAGTTCACGACGATCGCGGTGTCCGACGCCATCGCCATGGGTCACGAGGGGATGAAGGCCTCGCTGGTCAGTCGCGACGTGATCGCCGACTCGGTCGAGCTCGTCATGCACGCCGAGCGGATGGACGCGCTCGTCGGCATCGCCGGATGCGACAAGTCCGAGCCGGGCATGTTGATGGCGATGGCGCGTCTCGACGTTCCGTCCGTGTTCCTGTACGGCGGGTCGATCCTGCCGGGCACCTACAAGGGTCGAGACATCACGATCCAGGACGTGTTCGAGGCGGTCGGGGCGCACTCGAGGGGCACGATGACCGACGAGGAGCTCCTCGCCGTGGAGCGCGCGGCGTGCCCCACGACGGGATCGTGCGCCGGGATGTACACGGCGAACACGATGGCGGCCGCGGCCGAGGCGCTCGGGATGTCGCTTCCCGGTGCTGCGTCGCCGACCGCCGTCGACTACCGGCGCGAGGTGTTCGCCCGCGAGTCCGGCATCGCGGCGACCAAGCTGCTCGAGGCGGGGATCCGACCTCGCGACATCCTGACCAAGGAAGCGTTCGAGAACGCCATCGCCGTCGTGATGGCATTGGCCGGTTCGACGAACGCCGTCCTGCACCTCATCGCGATCGCGCATGAGGCCCATGTGGAGCTGGGACTCGACGACTTCGATCGGATCTCGCGCGCGGTTCCACATCTCGTGGACGTTCGGCCGGCCGGGAAGTTCGTCATGAGCGACCTCGACCGCGTCGGCGGCGTGCAGGTCGTGACGAAGGAGCTGTTGGGTGCCGGCTTGCTGAACGGTGACTGCCTCACCGTCACGGGCGCGACCATCGCCGAGAACCTCGCGGCGATGGACGTGCGTGCTCCGGACGGCACCGTCGTACACCCCCCGTCGGACGCGATCCATCGCGAGGGCGGGATCGCGGTCCTGTACGGCTCGCTCGCGCCGGAGGGTTCGGTCATGAAGATCGCCGGCGCGGCGTCGCTCGAGTTCCGCGGGCGGGCCCGCCCGTTCGACTCCGAGCAGGGCGCGTTCGAAGCGGTGACGAGCGGGGCGATCGTTCCCGGCGACGTGATCGTGATCCGCTACGAAGGCCCGAAGGGATCGCCCGGCATGCCCGAGATGCTCGCGGTCACCGCCGCCGTCGCCGGGGCGGGGCTCGGCGCGGAGGTCGCGCTGATCACCGACGGCCGGTTCAGTGGCGCATCGAAGGGATACAGCGTCGGCCACATCTCGCCGGAGGCGTTCGTCGGCGGTCCGATCGCGCTCGTGCGCGACGGTGACGAGATCGTGATCGATGCGGCGAACCGAAAGCTCGACCTCGTCGTCGACGCCGCCGAGCTCGAACGCAGGCGCACGGGATGGAAGGCGCCAGAACCGCGCTACGTGTCGGGCGCGCTCGCGAAGTACGCGCGACTCGTCGGCTCCGCTTCACGCGGCGCGGTGACCTGGTAGGACGTTTCCCGTTAATCGACGAGGGCTTCGAAGGTCCTCCGCGACTCCGCCAGCCGCTCGGCGAGCGTCCGCGCCAGCCACCGGTGCAGCGCCGTCGCGAGCTCGGGGTTCTCGGCCTCGATCCGATCGATCGCCGCCGTGGTGAGGCGAAGGACGACGACCGGC
>CALGFI010000087.1 GCA_937881155.1 uncultured bacterium
CCGGCCACGTTCGGCGTGATCGCGGAGAGGGCCTCCCGTGCGGCGGGGCTCGCCTCGACCGCCTCGTACCAGACCTCGATGCCGGCGCGTTCGAACCCGGTGACGATCTCTCGCGCCATGGTCCCGTCTCCAGCCCCCACCTCGACCACGCGGAGCGGGATCGGCCGATCGAGGTTCACCCAGATCTGCTCGAGGGCCGCTCCGACGAGCCGCGAGAAGACCGGATGCACGTGCGGGCTCGTCATGAAGTGCCCGCGCGTCCCGATCGGCGTCGCATCGTAGAACCCGCCTCGACCGTAGAGGGCCTCCTCCATGAACTCGGCGAACGTGATCGGTCCGTAGGCGAGGATGCGGCGGCGGATGCGTTCGGCGACGTCGCTGCTCATCGCCACCAAGCGTACGGGCCGTGGGGTGCACAGCGAGCGACGAGGGCGGTGTGCGGTCCGCACGGTGAGGTGTCGGCCGGATGACCGCGTGCGAGGATTCGCGCGTGAAACCCTTGCGAAAGGCCGCATCGGCGATCGTCGCACGCGACGGCGACGGCGAGCTCGAGGTGCTCGTCCTCGAGCGCGGCTCGAGCAGCCGGTTTCTCGCCGGATACGTCGCGTTCCCCGGCGGCTCTACTGACGACGTCGACGCCCGCCTTTCGCACGACTGGTTCGGATCGACGGACGAGGTCGACCGCGCGTGCGCGGTTCGTGAGCTGCTCGAGGAGGTCGGGCTCGCCCTGACCTCGAGCGGCCTTCGTGAAGCGAACGGACTCGGCCTCGAGATCATCTCGTCCTCTCCGCCGAAGGCGGAACAGCTCCGCGAGGTCGCGCACTGGGTCGCGCCGCCGCAGGTCCCCACGCGGTTCGATGCGCGGTTCTTCGCAGTGCGCGCGGACCACGCGCTGCGGCCCGTGGCCGACGGCGTCGAGGCCTCGGACGTGTGGTGGGCGTCGCCGCGCGCTCTCCTCGAGGAGTGGCGGACGGGCCGCCGGAAGCTCTACTGGCCGACGTATTACACGGTGGTTGCCATTTCGGCGTGCGCCAGCGTCGAGGAACTGCTCGAGCTCCGCATCGCCACGCGAGAGCCCGACGCGGACGAGCTCGAACGTCTGCCGCGGTCGGTCTTCTGGCAGGACTGATCCGGGTGCTCCGCGTCGCCCGTGTGCTTGCCCCGAATCCGGGGGTTCGTGAGCTCGAAGGAACCAACACGTACGTGGTGGGCGAGGCCCCGGCGATCGTCGTCGACCCCGGACCGGACGACGAGGGTCATCTCGAGGAGGTCCGCGGGACTGCCGCCCGCGTCGGGGCGATCGTGCTCACACACGACCATCCCGATCACGCGCCCGGCGCCGTCCGGCTCGCCGCGCTCACCGGGGCGACGATCCATGCGTTCCGACCGCCCACGGGCGGCTCCCGGCTACGCGACGGCGACGCCGTCTCGTGCGACGGCGTGTCGCTGACCGCTATCGCGACCCCCGGTCACACGCCGGATCACGTCGCGTTCTGGAACGAGACCGTTCGAGCCCTGTTCACCGGCGATGCGGTGCTTGGTCGCGGAACGAGCGTGATCGACCCGCCAGAGGGCGACCTCGTCGCGTATCTGCGTTCGCTCAACCGGATGAAGGAGCTTGATCCGCGGACGATCTATCCGGGACACGGGCCGATCGTGTTCGACCCGGCGCGGAAGCTCGACGAATACATCGAGCATCGAGCGATGCGCGAGCGCGAGATCCTCGCGGCGCTCGCAGACGGAGCGCGATCGGTCGAGGAGCTCGTTCAGACCATCTACAGCGAGTACCCGGCGGACGTCCACGAGCTGGCGGCACGATCGGTGACCGCACACCTGTTGAAGCTCCATGCCGAGGGGCGCGTCGAACGCACCAAGCGCGGCGACGAAGCGACGTACCGTTCGATCCAGCCCAGAGCGTGTGCGCGATGCGGTCGTCCGGTTCGCGGCAAGGGCCCACTGTGCACTAAGTGCAGCGTCGAGGCGCTGCAGGAATCCGGCTGAGCGACGAGCGACACCGCCTCGTTCAGGTACCGGGGCGATCGAGCTCCCACACCGAGATGTGCTTCTGGCTCGTCGCTGTGAGCGGAGACCGATCCCAGTCGGCCCACCGCTCGCGCAGGCGCATCCCGGCGAGACGAGCCATGAGGTCGAGCTCGGACGGGTACGCGTAACGGATCCGCACTGGATACAGGCGCACGCCGTCCTCTCGCACGATCAAGTGGTGCGAATGCGTGTGTTGCGCGAGCGAGTCGTGCATCGACACCTCGATCTCCACCTCGTCGAGCTCGACGCGTGTTGCCGATACGCGTTGACCGCGGTCCCATCGCGTCGCATCCGGGACGAACGCCTCCATCGCGAACACGCCTTCGTCCGTGAGGTGCCGCGCAACCGAACGGAAGCACGAGACCTGGTCGTCTTGCGTCAGGAGTCCGAAGAACGTGTTGAACACGACGTAGACGAGCCGAAATCGCTCGTCGATCGTGAAATCGCGGAAGTCGCCCATCGTGACGGGGATGGCGGACCCACCTCGTTTCGCGTGGAGCCGCCCGACCATCGCCTCGGAGGCGTCGATCCCTTGGACGCGCACGCCGGCCTCGGCGAGCGGGATGGCGATGCGTCCCGTGCCGATCCCGAGCTCGAGCGCCGCGCCATCGCCGGCGATCTCCTTCAGGAAGGGGACGGTGGCCGCGAGGTCGTTGCCGAAGACCTCGGCGTACCTCTCGTCGTAGATGTCGGCGATCCGATCGCCGTACGTGGAAGCTCCGTACTCGTCCATGCGCAAGCTGACCGTGCGAGGCGCGCGCGTGTCAAGCGAGCCGTCAGGACGATACGGGCTCGGGTTCGGGTTCGAGCGCTGTCGGATCCGGGATGACGACGGTGTGCTCGTACGTTCGAACCAGACCGCGCGCGGTCAGCCCTCGAAGCGTCCGGTTCACCGTCTCACGCGATGCGCCCACCATCCGGCCCAGCTCTTCCTGCGTCAACGGGACGCCGATCGTGACGCCGTTGTCTCCGCAGGTTCCGTGTTCCTCCGCCAGATCGCGCAGACGCCGCGATACCCGTGTCGGGACGTCCTCGACGAGAGCCTGCTCGAGCGCACGGGACGTCCGGTGCAGGCGCGACGCAGCCAGCCGCAACAGCTGCTCGGCGATTGCGGGACGGTGCTCGACGATCTCGCCGAGCAACGGCACGGGGATCGCCACGACGTCGGCCTGCCCGACCGCGCGGGCCTCGACTGGCGACGGCCGTTCGAGCAGCGCGCACTCGCCGAATACGTCGCCCGTTCCAAGCAGCGCCACAACGACCTCGCGGCCGTCCGGCGTCACGGACGCCAGCCGAACCGCGCCCGCCGTCACCAGGTAGAGGGTCTCGCCGATGTCTCCCTGGCGCGTGATCACGTGGCCGTGTTCGAGGCGCCGAGGACGGCCGGCCCACGAAGCACCGCGAACGTCGTCGCGAAGGGTCATCGCCGGGACGCTATCCCGTGCCACCGACACTCCAGGGCCGCAGCGTCTGAACGCCTGGTCGCGGTAGGCTCCCGTCGAGGGGAGGAGACGAAGTGGGGAGGCGAGAACGGGACGCGCTCGCGCAGGTGCCGCTCTTCGCGGGACTTCCGCCCAGGCACCTGAAGCGCCTCAGCGACCTCACCGAGGAGCGCCGCTTCATGGAGGGCGCGAAGGTCGTCCGGCAGGGCGACTCCGGCGACGCCTTCTTCGTGATCCTGGAAGGCGAGGCGAAGGTCCTCGGACCGTCCGGCCGCGTGCTCAGCCGCCTGTTGCCGGGCGAGTACTTCGGCGAGATCTCGCTCCTCGACGGCGGCCCGCGTACGGCGACCGTCGTGGCCGAGACGCACCTGACCACGCTCACGCTCTCGCGTGGCTCGTTCCTGAAGACAGTACGGGGCGAACCCGCGGTCGCAGTTCGGCTGCTGAACCACGCGGCATCGATGCTTCGCCGCCTCGAACGCCCCGCCGCAGGCTGAGCTTCTCCGTGCGCGCCGAGATCTACCGCTCGGATGACGCGGACCGCGTGCTTGCCACGGGGCGCTGGTCGCGGGGTGGTGGATCGACGCTCGACGTCGCCGCCACCGACGTCGAGGGACTCGACCGACTGCTGCGTCGAACGCCGGTCGTGGCTCGAGATCCGTCGCTGCTCCCGCAGGGGTCGCGCGGCGAGTCCGTCCTTCAGCCCGACTCGCTCGAGTGGTTCCGCGCGGCGCTGATCACGCGGGTCGAGACGCTCGGGCTGTCCGTGCGGTTCGTCGCCGAGGACGTTCGCAACGGCTGGGATCCGGCAGCGAACTACCGGCGGTTCCGCGAGCAGGCCGAGCGCCTGGCGTCCTCCTAGTCGTCGCTCGCGTTCGCCGCGACCCACGCCGTGCCGGGGTCGCAGAACGCCTGGAAGTCGCACCACCGGCACTGCTCGCCCGGCGTCGGCTCGAACTGCCCCTCGGCGATCCCGCCCAGCCACGCGCGCACGCGGTCGCGGACCCCGTCGACGTCGTCGACGACGTACGACGCCTCCTCGCCGCTCGACAGGTACAGGTACGTGAGCCGAAGGTCCTCCGGGCGCTTGCGCCACACGTCGATGCAGGCCAGGGCGTACACGTCGAGCTGCACACGCGCGAGTGGATCGTCGTCGCGCGGACGCTTGCCCGTCTTGTAGTCGACGACCTCCCACGGCCCGTCGTCGTCCGCGCCGTAGATCGCGTCGATCCGCCCCGCGACGACGAACCCGCCGATCGGGAGCAGGAACGAGCGCTCGACGAACCGCGGCACCATCGACGCGAACCTGCTCGACAGGAACGCCCGGCGAAGGTCCTCGATGCGTCCCGGCCGGCCCGCGAGCTCCTCGACGATCAGGTCGGGGCCGTCGTCATCCTCGAGAAGCGATCCCTGGCCGTGCGAGTGGAGTTCGATCCACCGATGGATCTCGCTCCCGATGCGCGCGGCCGGGCCGGCGAACCGAGGAAGCGGCCGAACGCTGCTCCAGTAGTAGCGCTTCGGGCACCGCCCGTAGTCGACGATCCCACCGACCGAGATCGTCGCCGGGAGCGGACGTTCCACCTGCACGCGAGCCTCCAACTCGACGAGGTGCGCTGCGAGGCTACGCCGTTCCGCAGAAAGCTCCGCAAACCGTCCCCGCTCGTCGGGATGAAGCGTGTCGAGCAGCGATGGCGGCACCGAACCGACCTCCGCTGTGTCGATCGCCGCGCGGCGCCACCCATCGGCGAACAGCGGCTCCGCCGGCTCGGGCCGAGCAGTGCCCGGCCAGTCCCGCACGAACGCCTGCCGATAGCCGGCCAGCGGGTTCTCGTCGTCGACCTGGGGTCCTCGATCCACCGACGCGATCCCCGACAGCTCGCCCCAGTCGCACAGCTCCTCGAGGAACGCTCCGGGCTCTTTCGGCTTCTGCGTCTCGCCGTACCAGTGCGCGCCGGAAACGAACAGGTTCCGGCGCGCGCGCGTCAGCGCGACGTAGCACGTGCGCCGTTCCTCGATCGTCTCTTGCCGGCGGAGCTCTTCCTTGAACTTCGACAGGTTGCCGTCGTAGCGCGGCAGGATGATCGAGTCGCCACGGAGCTCGAAGTCGAGCGACCTGGCGCGCTCGGCCGGGTTGTGCTGGATCCGGTCGTTCGGAAGCATCCCCTTCGCCAGTCCCGGCACGAACACCGTGTCGAACTCCAGGCCCTTCGCGACGTGGATCGTCATGACCTTCACCGAGTCGTCGTCCGAGGGCTGAACGGGAGACCACTCCTCTCGCTCACCCGCTTCGACCGTCTCGACGTAGTCGAGGAGGCGCTGCAACGTCAGCTCGCCTTCGAGCGGCGAGAACGCGTGCACCTCGTCGAGGAACGCGGCGAGGTTCCGCCGGCGAGACGTCGCCATCGCCACGTCCGGCGACGCATCGAGCTCCTCGAGCAAGCCGATCCGGCGGATCACCTCGGCGAGGAACTCGGCGACCGGGCGTCGTGCCTCCACTCGGAGCGTGGCCAGCTCTTCGCGGAACTCCTCCAGCCTCGAACGCCCCTCGTCGGACAGCTCCGTGACCTCGTCCAGGTGATCGAGCGCCTCGGAGACGAGGAACGGGATGTCCTCCGAGAGGTCCTCGTCCTCGTCGCGGAGCTCGTAGGTCTTCCCCTTGGCCCACGCGGCGACGCGCGCCAGGTCCCGGAACCCCACCCGGTACCGAGGTCCGAGCAGGACCCGCCCGAGCGCGACGCTCTCGAGCGGACTGGCCACCGCGCGCGCGTACGCGAGGACCTCGACGACCTCGGGGGTCCGGAGCAGACCCGCGAGCCCCACGATCTCGAACTGCACCCCGGCTTCGGAGAGAACCCGCTGCATCGTGGGGAACAGCCGCGACGAACGACACAGGATCGCGAACTGACGCCACGGAACGCCCGCGTCGTGGAGCTCGAGGATCCGGCCGGCGATCGCGTGCGCCTCCGTCACCTCGTCGCGATGGCGAGTGATCTCGACGCGTCCGTCTCCGTTCTCCGGCCACGGATCGAGTCGCTTTCCCGGGTCGGGTCGCTGGTTCTGCGGGAGCGGCGCGATCAGCGCGTCTGCAGTCTCCAGGATCCGGCGGCCGGACCGGAAGTTCGTGTACAGGGGCAGCTTCTCTGCGGGGGCGCCGTCGGTCTTTCGGAAGCGAGTGGGGAACTCGAGCAGGTTGTAGAGGCTGGCACCGCGCCACGCGTAGATGTTCTGGTCGGGGTCGCCAACCGCTGTGACGGGGTGCCCCGCGGAGAAGACGCCTTCGAGCAATCGTGCCTGCGCGACGTTCGTGTCCTGGTACTCGTCGAGCAGAACGGCCGAGAAGCGCCGCCGGTACTCCTCGCCGACCTGGGGATGGTTCCGGACGACGCGGGCGGCAAGCGCGATCTGGTCTCCGAAATCGATAACGCCGAGCTCCCGCTTCAGTTCCTGGAACCGCGAGACGGCGTTCGCGAGCTCTCCTCGCCGACCTCGGGATGGTTCCGGACGACGCGGGCGGCGAGCGCGATCTGGTCTCCGAAATCGATCACGCCGAGCTCCCGCTTCAGTTCCTGGAACCGCGCGACGGCGTTCGCGAGCTCGACGCGTTCCTGCGCCGCCCGGTACGCGCGATCGGAACGGTGCTGGGAGAGTGCTTCGAGCCGTTCCTCGTTGAACTCGACGATCTCGTGGGGATCGACCAGGTGATTCTGCGCCTGGTCGGCCAGGTCGAGGATGTTGCCGACGATCGTGGGCTGCCACTCGCTCGACAGGTGTTCGAACGGCATCAGATCGAGCACACGCGAGCAGAGCTCGACCCGCTGTGCCGGCGTCAGCACACGCTGGCCAGGCTCGATGCCGTCGAGCATGCCGTAGCGTTCGAGCAGCTGCTGGGCGAACCCGTGGTAGTTGGTGACCTCGGGCTCCTCACCCTCCTCCAGCTGCAGCGTCGAGAGCGCCTTGCGGATCCGGAAGACGAGGTTCTCCGTGGCCTTGTTCGTGAAGGTGAGGCACAGCACGTTGCCGGGGAGGGCGCCATCGGTTCCGTCGCTGTCGGCGTACCGGAGCGCGAGCCAGATCACGCGCGCGGCCATCACCGACGTCTTGCCCGATCCGGCGCCGGCAACGACGACGCACGGCTCGAGCGGCCACGAGATGGCGCGCCACTGTTCCTGCGTCGGCTCCGCGCCGATGAACTCGACGATCTCGCGCGGGATGAGGTCGTGTGCCGCGCGTGTCACGTAGTTGCGACTCCTTGCGCGGGAGCGCGCTCCGTTTCGGGAACCGGAAAGACGGGTTGACCTTCCGGGTACAGCGAGCACAGCGACTTGAAGTCGCAGAAGAAGCAGTCGGCCGCGGGGTTCGGACGGTACGTGCCCGAATCGTCGAGCTCCCGGATGCGCGCGATGAGCGCCGAGAGGCGTTCGCGCATCCGTGCCTGGTACTCGTCTTCGCCAGCAGGCGACACCGGCCACGCGTGCGGCGGTATCTGGCCGCTCCGCCAGTCGCCGCGGAGGAAGGAGAGGTCCACGGCGCGAACGGGCCGGTACCGTTCGAGCTCCGGCGAGAGCATCACGCCGAGGTAATAGATGCCGAGCTGGAGGCTCTCGGCGGCCTTGGGCGCCTTCTCGGGCTTGCCGGTCTTGAAGTCGGTGATGCGGTACCCCTGCTCGTGTGGGCCGATGCGGTCGATCTTGCCCTTCAGGACGGCATCTTCGAACCCGAAGGTGAACTCGACCTCGGTCGCGTCGGCAGCGAGCCGGCCGTAGTTGTCGACCCAGTTCGGCAGCATGCGTTCCACGGCGAGCTTGCGGAACGCCGCGCTCACCGCTTTCGACGGGAACCGGCTCTCATCCCATCGCCCGTCGAGCTCGGCGACGAGCGCCTCGAGGTTCCGCTCGATCTTCCCGTTCTCGCACTGCTCGATCAGCTGGTGGACGAGCTTGCCGACCCAGGCATGATGTCCGCCGCGCCGCGATAGACCGAGCTCTTCGCCGAGGACGAACTGCAGGTCGCAGTTCTCGAGCTTCTCCAGACGGGAGAACGACAGGCGGAGCGTTTCGTGGAGGGGACGGCCGGTGTCGGTCCAGTCGCGCTGGAACCACCAGCGAGTCGGGTCCACTCCGAGGGCGAGGAGACCATCGAGGGCCGCCAGGCGCTCGATGGCAGGAGCCGTCATGTCCCCGAGCGTTCGGCGCCACACGGCCGTTGCCTCTCGAACCGAGACGGGCTCACGCGCGACGGCCGGTGCCGGCGACCACTCGATGCCCGCTTCCACGACGAAGCGTGACCTCGCACCCTCCTGGCCCGCTGCCGGATCGCTGGCTGTGAGAAGGACGCGACGCCCGGCTCGACCGACGACGGATCGGAACAGCCGGCGTTCGTCGGCGAGGCGAGCGCGCATGCGTTCCGACCTCGTCCACGTCCGTTCGAGCGACGTGAGGTCGAACATCGGCTCGGGTCGAGAGGTGCTCGGGAAGTCGCCCTCGACCGCTCCGACCACGACGACCGTGTCGAACTCCGCCCCGGTCGTTCCGTGCGCGGTGAGCACCTGGACGGCGTCGGCGTGCGGATCGCCGATCCCCGCGAGGCCGGGTCCGCCCTCGCCGGCGTCGAGAAGGTCGACGAACGCCGCGACGGATGCGTCGGCCGACCCGCCGATGCGCTCGATCGCCTGGGCGAAGGCGACGACGGCGTCGATGTCGCGTCGCGCACGGCCGTCACCGTCGTCGACGAGCCGGCGCGAGTAAGGCAGCCAGGTCGCGTCGCGCACGGCCGTCACCGTCGTCGACGAGCCGGCGTGAGTACGGCAGCCGTTCCCACAAGATCCTGAACGCCTCGATCACGGACGAGGCGGCAAGTTCGGCATCCGCGAGGACCGACCGTACGTGCTCGAGATTCGTCCGCTCGGCTTCCCCCAAGATCGACGCGAACGAGAGTGCCTCGGCGGGCGGACGTGCCGACGCGCGGGTGGCGCGAAGGACCATTCGGGCCTCCGCGGGTGAGAGCCCTCCGAGCTCCGACGTCAGAACGGGTTCGACCAACACGTCGCGCTCGGCCGGCCGGGCGATCCACCGGAGCGCGAGCGCGAACGGGACCGTCGCGGGCTCCGCGGCAAGCGCAAGTCCGCTCTCGGGGACGTGCCTCGGCACGCCCGCGTCGTCGAGGGCGCGGAGCAGCGCGCCGAGACGCGTGCTCTGACGGCGTACGACGACGCACAGCTCGCGCCACGGAACGCCGTCCTCGACGTGGATTCGACGGAGCTCGCGGGCCACCGACTCGTGCTCTTCGGAAGTGTGCGCGGCGAACCACGCGTCGCGAACGACCCCTCGACCACGGTGATCGGTCGACAACTCCACGCGGACCGCGTTCGGAAATCGCTCGTGGAATCGCTCGAGCGGCACCACGCTCGTTCCCTGGAACGAGAAGACGTGCGCGCCGGCGTTCCCGGCGACGACGATGCTCGCCGGGCGGAGCGCTACGAGGAGCCGTTCGGCCGCGAAGGTCGTGTCCTGGTAGTCGTCGACGAGCACGTGGTCGAACATCGGGTCGCCGATCTCGGCCGCGACGGCCGCCTGCTCGACGAGTCCGGCGAAGTCGACGGCCGATTCGACGTCGAGCTGGTGCAGGTAGCGACGGAGGAAGCGCGCGAGCTCCGGCCATCCGCCGAGCGAACGCTCGGCCGCAGCGGCCTCGATCTCGTCCGGACCGAGGAGCGCTTCCTGAGCGCGGAGGACGAACTGGCGAACCTCGTCTGCGAACCCGCGCAGTCCGAGCAGGCGGCCGTACGCCGGCCACTCGGCGGGGTCCTCACCTGCGAGCAACTCCTGGACCTTCCCGAATTGTTCGGCCGCGGCGAGGATCGTCGGCGGCGTCTCGTATTTGAGGTCCCGGTAGCGCTCGCTCACGACCTGATAGGCGAGCCCGTGCACGGTGACGACGCGCAGGCTGGGAAGCGATCCCGGTAGTCGTGACAACAGCTCGCGACGGGCTTCGTCTCGCGCGTGACGGGATCCGACGACGAGCGCGACACGGTCGGGATCCGCGCCGCGCGCGATCAGGTTCAGGAAACGTTCGCGAAGGACCGACGTCTTGCCGCAACCGAACCCACCTGTGACGATTAGCGGTCCCGCGGCGTGCTCGAGGACGCGCTGCTGTTGGGCATCTGGCGAGTAGGGGGCCATCGCGGCGCGATGGTACCGCCGGTCACCGACAGGCTTTCCGTGATCGGCCGGTATTGGCGAACTACGACGTCGAACGGGCGTGCGATCGAACCCAGCGGTACACGGCGCCGCCGGTGAGCGAACCGACGAGCGTCCCGTCGCGCAGCACCAGTGCGGAATTCGTGGAGCCGAGGCGTGAGGCGGCCTCGTCGAGGCGCTCATCGGGTCTGAGGACCGCGACGTGCTCGAGCGGCACCACGGCGTCGCGCGCGGGCCTGAGCGGGTCGACCGAGCCGATCGCGCGCGCCGAATCGAACGAGATGACGCCGATCACTCGTCCGCCTACTTCGATGACGGGGAAGGCCTCGCCCTGGCGGCCGCGCAGGAACCGGTCGAGCGTCTCCGACAGCGTCATGTCCGCGGGAACGGCGGGCGGCGGCGGGTCCATCGCGTCGGCGACGGTCGCCGCGGCGAGCCGATCCGCCACCCCGGCCTGCTGTTCCGACGCACGTGCCCCTTGGAAGATGAACAGCCCAATCAGCCCGAGCCAGAACGCGGAGATGACGTTCTGTCGCGAGATCTCATAGGCCGCGGCGACGAACAAGAGGATCCCAACACCTATCCCGGCCTTCGCGGCGATGCGCGTGCCGGTCGCTCGGTTCCGCGTGACGCCCCACACCACGGCCTGCAGGACACGTCCGCCGTCGAGGGGCAATCCAGGAAGGACGTTGAAGATCGCCATGAACAGGTTGATGAAGCCGACATACCTGAACATGCTCGAGAGCGGACCGTCCCCCTCGACGCTCGACGCGGCCCAGAACAGACCGCCGAGCGTGAGACTCGTCAGGGGCCCGAGGAGCGCGATCGCGAACGCTGGGCCGGGGCCGCGCTCCTCCGAACGCGCGGCGGTGAACCCACCGAAGAACACGAGCGTGATGCCCTCGACGCGGATGCCGGCGAGGCGGGCGGTCACGGCGTGCGCGAGCTCATGTAGGAAGACCGACCCGAAGAACAGCGCCGCCGCAACGAGCGCGTACGCGATCGCCTGACCGTCGCCGAGCCCGGGGTAACTGCGCTCGAATCGGGTCCACAGCGAAAACACGGCGATGACCGCGATCCAGATCCACGACGAGTCCACGTTGACGGGGATGCCGCTGATCGTGGCGATGCGGAACGAACGTCCGAACATCCACCGAGCGTACCCGAGCGCGCGCGAACGCTGTGCGACAGTGTCGGGATGGACGAACGGCGTCGGCGTCGTATCCGTCGTATCGGCGCGATCGCGGGCGCCGCAGCGGTCGGCCTGATCGGCGCGTGGATCGGGATGGCGCTCCTGGCGCGAACGACGGTGCCGATGGGGCCGTTCCGGGTCGCCCTCGACGGCGGGTTCGGGTTCGGTTTCGGACAGACGAGACTCGAGCTGCCGCCATTCGGCGCACTGACCGCCGACACACACACATCTCCGATCTCGATCACGGCGACGCTCAGCGATGTCGGCGTCGAGCGGCTCACTCGCGTCGTGAACGACGTTGGCATCGACGGACTCGTCACGCAGATCCAGCGTGACGCACTGGATCGCGTGCAAACGCTCGTGTGGCGCTTGCTCGTGGTGTCTGGGGTCGGAGCGGCCGTCGTGGGCGCCCTCGTGTTCCGCACGAAATGGCGGCTCGTGACGACGGCACTGATCTCGGCAGTGCTCGGTGTGGCGGCGTGCGAGGTACTCCTGCTCGTGACGTTTCGACCCGCGGCGTTCACCGAGCCGACGTACTCGGGAACGCTCGCGCTCGCGCCGCGCCTGATCGGTCCGGTGCGCCAGGCCACCGACAGGATCGAGGACCTTCGTGCCGGGCTCGAGCAGATCGTCGACGGAACGGTTCGGGCCTACTCGACGCTGCAGGAGACGCCCGTCGGCGAGGACTCGATCCGCGTGCTGCACATCTCCGACATCCACGCGTCGCCGCTCGGAATGGACTTCGCGCGTGAGGTCGCCCGAGGGTTCGACGTGGACATGGTGCTGGACACGGGCGACCTCACGTCGTTCGCGACCCCCGTCGAGAACCTCATCGTGTCTCGGATCCCGGAGTTCGGGCGGCCGTACCTGTTCGTTCGCGGGAATCATGACTCGATCGAGCTGCAGACGGCGATCGCGCGCCAGGAGAACGCCTTCGTGCTCGACGGGCGCGCCGTGACCATCGAGGGGCTGACGATCTACGGGCTCGGGCACCCTGCGTTCACGCCGGCGCGTGGCCTTCCGGTCGACGCGGAGGAGTTTGCAGAGCTCGCACGATCCGTCGGCCCGCGGATCGCCACGGACGTGGAGGCTGCGACCGACCCGGTAGAGGTCGTCGCCGTCCACGACGACCGGATGGCGGAGGCAGTCGCGGGACTCGTCCCGGTGGTCGTCTCCGGGCACTTCCACGAGACGGGCGCTCTCGTCGTGAACGGAACGCTCTATCTGCGCGTCGGGACGACGGGCGCGTCGGGCGCGGGCGTCTTCCGGGACCTCACCGACATCCCGTTCAGCGCCGAGGTTCTCTATTTCTCCCGCGGTGTATCCCCCGAGCTCATCGCGTACGACGTCATCGAGCAGGACCCGGAGTCGGCAAGCCTCACCGTGCAGCGGATCACCGTGTCGGAGGAGTACGGCGAGCTCGTGTTGACGCCGACGCCGACCCCGGCGACCGGCGCGACCGGGGATACCGTGCCGACGGGCGGAACGACCGCGACGACGTCGCCGTCCTAGGCGGCGGCCCAAGAACGGTCCGCTGTTACCCTGATTCGTAGACCGGAGGCGCGCCGGTCGCGATCGTCCGGCCCGGCCTACCCTCCCTTCCACGCGGGCGCGCCCGCGGGGCCGGGCCGGACCTACTCCTCGAGGTCGAGCAGATCGCCCAGCTGGCGCGCGTTGTTGACCGCGAAGTCGCGGTAGCAGTTGTTCATCAACACGTGCGTCTCGCGCGCCTGCCCCGAGACGTCCTTGATCTTCGGGACCCACTCGTTCAGCTCGGCCTCCGAGTACTCGTAGCGGAAGCGCTCGGATGCGCTGACGTTCTTCTTGGCCCACGCCTTCCGATCTCGGCCGTGGAACCGAACCATCGCGATGTCATCGGCGGTCGCCGCGGCGATCGGCGGCAGGCTCGAGTCGAACCCCTGCGGCATGTCGACGGAGACGTACGGCAGGTCGTGATCAGAAAGGAAGGACAGCGTCTCGTCGACGTTGCGCTCCTCGAGCCAGGTCTTGTGACGGAATTCGACGGCGATGCGGAACTCCTTCAGGCGTTCGGCGCATTCGAGGATGTAGTCCTTGTTCTTGCGCCCGATCACGAACCATTGCGGGTACTGGAACAGGACCGCGCCCAGCTTGCCCGCGGAGTGGAGCGGCATCAGCGCGTCACGGAACCGCTGCCAGACCTCGTCGACGACCGCGCCGGGGAGTTGCTCGCGATAGAGGTTCTTCTTGTCCGCGAGCTCCTCCGGCAGTTCGAGATCCTTGTAGAGCGAGTCGGGCCTGGTGGGGTGGTTCGTGAGCAGGGAGTACGCCTTGACGTTGAACGTGAAGTCCTTCGGCGTCCGCTCGATCCACAGCACCGAGTTCTTCTCGCTGGGCGGGAAGTAATAGGTGGAGTCAACTTCGACAATGGGGAACTGCTCGGCGTAGTAACGAAGTCGCGCCTCGGCGGTCTTGGCTTCGGGCGGGTAGAAGTGCCCATCTTTGATGAGCGTTCGGTCCGTCCAACTCGCCGTTCCGATGAG
>CALGFI010000088.1 GCA_937881155.1 uncultured bacterium
TGCCGAACGGCACGAGCGTGGTCTCCGCGCGTTCGAGCGGAGAGAACGCCATCGTCCCGAACACCGTCACGATCGCCACCATCGGCACGGCCGTCGCGTACGACAGCTCCGGAAGGTGACCCGCCGCGAGCAGCCCGGTCGCGAGCATGGGTACGGAGAGCGAGGCCCACCCCATCACGCGGCGCCACGCGACCGGCGCTCGTTCTCCCCGAGCGAGAAGACCGATCGCCAACACGCCCGCACCGATCACATACACGGCGGCGGCGGTCCCGATCGGCACGTACAGCCGCCGCTGCGCCAGGTAACGGTCGTACAGCTCGTATGGCGGCGGACCCTCGATGATCCTGATCGGCTCGCCGACTGTCGATCCACGGTCAGCGTTCGTCCCCAGGTACGCGGCTACGGTCGGCCGAACGTCGTCCCCGAGCAGGACGCCGTCCCGACGAGTCGAGTCCGACGTGAGCGAGACTTGCTCCCCCGTCTCGGAGAAGACATCGCCGGGCTCACCGAGCCCGCCGGCCGCGAGCACGATGCCCCCATCAGCGGCGGACGATGGGTCGCCGAAGTCTGCTCCGATGACGATCACGAGGACCTCATCAGGTTGGACGAAGAGGTTTCCCAGAACGGCACGCTCCACCAGGTTCGCGACGTCTATCTCCTCGGCGCCTCGAGGATCGACGATCGTTCTCACCACGTCGCGTCCGGCGCCGGCGTGGAGTATGTCGACGAGCGGCTCCGACCGAGCGAGCAGCGCGGCACCGCCCGCTCGGGCGAGCGATGCGACATCCGGGATCGCGAGAAGCTCCTCGAAGGACGAGTCGGCGACGAACACGATCATCACGCGCCGGTCTTCGTTGATCTGCGCGCGCGCTGGTTGAAGAGAGATCACCGTCGCGAACGTAACCGCCGCGATAACGAGGAGCGCGCCGAGCCGCGCTCGGATCACGAGAAGGCGACGGACAGCTCGCGTTCGCGCCGGGCAGCGGCGCCGAGCAGCGACAACTTCGCCTCGAAGTCCTGGTAGCCGCGGTCGACGTGGTACATGTCCTCGATCTCGGTGACGCCGTCGGCGGCGAGGGCTGCGATCACCATCGCCGCCCCGGCGCGGATGTCGAGCGCCCGCACCGGCGCCGCAGAGAGCCGCTCGACGCCGCGGATCACCGCATGGTGTCCCTCGGTTCGGATGTCGGCGCCCATACGGTTGAGCTCATCCACGAACATGAACCGGCTCTCGAACACGTTCTCCGTCACGATGCTCGTGCCGTCCGCACCCGCGAGGAACGCCATCATCTGTGGCTGCAGATCCGTGGGGAACCCCGGATACGGCAACGTCACGAGATCCACCTCATTCGGACGAGAGCGCAACGAGACCGCAACACCATCCTCCGTGATACCGACGTCCGCTCCGGCGTCCGCGAGCTTGGAAAAGACCAGATCCATGTGGTCGGCTCGCGCGCCCTGGAGCACCACGCTTCCGCCGGTCGCGCACGCCGCGATGGCGAACGTCCCGACCTCGACGCGGTCCGGGATGACGGTGTGCTCCACGGGCTCGAACGCGTCGACGCCTTCGATCTCGATCGTCGGGGTTCCCACTCCCTCGATGCTCGCTCCCATCCCCGTGAGGAACGAGGCGAGGTCGACGAGCTCCGGTTCGCGCGCGGCGTTCTCGATCACCGTGGTACCTCGCGCCGCGACCGCTGCCATGAGCGCGTTCTCCGTCGCGCCGACGCTCGGGAAGTCGAGCGTGATGACCGCGCCACGGAGACCTTGGGCCGTCGCCTCGAAGAACCCGTGCTCCGAGTGGAACTGCGCGCCCATCTTCTCGAGCCCCCGGACGTGCAGGTCGATCTGACGGGAACCGATGTTGCACCCGCCCGGCATCGCGACGCGCGCGTGGCCGAACCGCGCGAGGAGGGGTCCGAGCACGAGGATCGATGCGCGCATCCGACTGACGAGCTCGTACGGCGTCTCGCGCGGCGTGACGTCGGTCGCGTCGATCATCAGCGTGCCATCGGTCCACGCCGGCGCCGCGCCGAGGTGCTCGAGCACCTCCACCATCGTTACGCAGTCCTGGATCCGCGGGACGTTGTGGATCACCGAACGGCCCGGCGCGAGGAGCGCGGCAGCCATCAGCTTCAGCGCCGAGTTCTTGGCGCCGGCGATCGGAACGCTGCCCGAAAGCGGCGTTCCGCCTGTGACCACCAACCGATCCATGCGCCCGCTCCCCAAGCCTTCGCTCAGAACCACCCCGGCCGAACCGCTACTGCGCCGGTGAACGCACGATCCTAGATCCAGACCTTCGCACGGCCGGGAACCTCACTGCCCGGCTTCGGCCTCGGCGACGTCGCCAGCCTGTGACGCCAGCACGTCGACGCGGGTTCCATCATCCCCGCTCGTGACGTGCATGAATCCGCCCTCGACGGCCGTCCGTTCCCATCGTCCATCCTCGCGCTGGATCCGAAGCGGGGCGTTGGCCAGGCGGATCAGCAGCGGCGCGTGACCGGCGAGGATCCCGACATCGCCCTCGACGCCGTGCGCGACGACCATCTGCGCGGTCCCCGACCAGACCTCGCGCTCCGGCGTGACCACGTGGACGTCGAGCGTGGGCATCACTACGCGGGGGTCCGCACAACGTTCGCTTCGCTCACTGTGCTACCCCCCGCACCCCCATCGCTATGCGGCCTGCTTCATCTTCTCGGCGGCCTGGACGGCCTCCTCGACGCCGCCGACCAGGAGGAACGCCTGCTCGGGCAGGTGGTCGTACTCGCCCTCGGTGAGCGCTCGGAACGACGCGATCGTCTCGTCGACCGGCACGTACTTGCCGGGAATCCCCGTGAACTGCTCGGCCACGAAGAACGGCTGCGACAGGAACAGCTGGATCCGCCGCGCCCTGGCCACGATGACCTTGTCCTCTTCGGATAGCTCGTCGACGCCGAGGATGGCGATGATGTCCTGGAGGTCCTTGTAGCGCTGAAGGATCTCCTGCACTCGTCGTGCGACGGCGTAGTGCTCGTCTCCGACGTACCGGGCGTCGAGGATCCGGCTCGTGGAGTCGAGCGGGTCGACGGCGGGATAGATACCGAGCGCGGCGATGTCGCGCGAGAGCACCGTCGTGGCGTCCAGATGCGCGAACGCCGTGTGCGGCGCCGGGTCCGTGATGTCGTCTGCGGGAACGAAGATCGCCTGCAACGACGTGATCGAACGTCCCTTCGTCGAGGTGATCCGCTCCTGCAGCTCGCCCATCTCGTCGGCGAGCGTTGGCTGGTACCCCACCGCCGAAGGCATCCGGCCGAGCAGCGTCGACACCTCGGATCCGGCCTGCGTGAACCGGAAGATGTTGTCGATGAACAGCAGCACGTCCTTTCGTTCGACGTCGCGGAAATACTCGGCCATCGTGAGCGCCGAGAGACCGACACGGAGACGCACGCCCGGCGGCTCGTCCATCTGACCGAACACGAGCGCCGTGTTCTTGATGACGCCCGACTCGGTCATCTCGAGAAACAGGTCGTTCCCCTCGCGCGTGCGCTCGCCGACGCCCGCGAACACGGAGACGCCGCCGTGCTGCTGCGCCTGCCGGCGGATCATCTCCTGGATGATCACCGTCTTCCCCACGCCGGCGCCGCCGAACATCCCGATCTTGCCGCCCTGCACGTAGGGCTCGAGCAGGTCGATGACCTTGATGCCGGTCTCGAGCATCTGTTGTTTGGGCTCGAGGTCCTCGAACGGCGGCGGGTCGCGGTGGATCGGCCATCGGTCGGACGCCTCGATGTTCGAGGCTTCGGTGTCCAGTGGCTCACCGAGCACGTTGTACACGTGCCCGAGCACGCCCTCGCCGACGGGGACGGTGATCGGGCCGCCCGTGTTCGTGACCCGTGCTCCGCGGACGAGCCCGTCGGTCGGCCTGAGCGCGATCGCGCGCACGATTCCGTCGCCGACGTGCTGCGCGACCTCGCACGTGATCGTCTGGGTCTGGTCGTCGAGCGTCACATCGACCGTGAGCGCGGTGTTGATCTCTGGGAGCCCGTCCGGGGGGAACTCGACGTCCACCACCGGGCCGATCACGCGTACGACCCTTCCTTCCGATCGTTCCTCGTCAGCCATCGTTCACGCTCCTGTTGGGCATCTCGTCATTCGCTCGTCGCCTGCGCGAGCGCCTCGGCGCCGCCGACGATCTCCATGATCTCGGTGGTGATCTCGTCCTGGCGCGCACGGTTCGCCTGGCGCGTCAGAACCTTGATGAGCTCCTCCGCGTTGTCCGTCGCCGCCGCCATCGCACGCTGACGCGCGGCGTTCTCCGAAGCGGCCGATTCGAGCAGCGCGAAGAAGATCTTCGTGATGAGGTACTGCGGGAGCAGCTCGTCCAGGATCGCCGCAGGCTCCGGCTCGAAGATGTACTCGGCCTGCGGCGCGCGCTCGGCGCTCCCGCTGACCTCCTCGGGCGCGATCGGCAGGAAGCGCTTGTCCGTCGCGCGGAACGTGAACGCAGAGCGGAAGTCCGTGTAGACCGTGTGCAGCTCGTCGATCCGGCGTTCGCGGAAATCGCCGATCAACCTTTCGCCGATCTCCGCAGCGGCGTCGTAGCGGGGAACCTCCGAGAATCCCGACCACGACGTCTCGACGGGGATCCCGCGGAACCGGAAGTAGCCGATCGCCTTCTTGCCCGATGCGTACATCACGGGATCCATGCCGTCCCGCCGGATCCGCTCAACGAGGCCGTCGAGGCGCTTCAAGACGTTTGCGTTGTAGGAGCCCGCGAGCCCGCGATCGGACGTCATCACCAACACCCCTGCGCGCTGTGGTTGTTCGCGTTCCTCCAGGAGCGGGTGCACGAGCGATCCGGTCTGCCGGGCGACGTCCTCCATTGCAGCGGTGAGCAGGTCGGCGTACGGACGCGCCTGGAACACGCGCTCTTGCGCCTTCACGATGCGCGACGCAGCGATGAGCTCCATTGCGCGCGTGATCTTCATCGTCGACTGGACGGATCGGATCCGCCGCCTGACGACGCGGAGCTTGGCTCCCATCGGCTATCCCGTCGGGCCGGGCGGCCCCACGTCCGGCCCCTCGTCGTCGTCCCCTTCCGACGAGAGTCGATCCCATCCGACGTCCTCTCGAAGCGCGTCGCGCGCAGAACCAACTCCGGCGGCAGCGGCGCTTCCCGGGCCGGCCTCGGTGGGCTCGAAGGCTCGACGGAAATCCTCGAGCGTCTGCTTCATCGACGTCTCGGCCTCCTCGGGGAGGTCCCCCGTGGTCCGGATCGTCTCCAACACGTCGGTCCGCGACGCGAGGTGATCGATGAACTCCTCGACGAACCGCTTCGCGTCGTCGACGGGCAGCTCGTCGAGATAGCCACCTGTCGCCACCCAGATCGCGACGACCTGCCGTTCGACGGGCACCGGCCGGTACTGAGGCTGCTTCAGGATCGCCACGACGCGAGCGCCCCGCGCGAGCTGCTGCTGCGACGCCTTGTCGAGCTCCGAGCCGAACTGCGCGAACGCCTCGAGCGCGCGGTACTGCGCGAGGTCGATGCGCAGCCGTCCCGAGATCCTGCGCATCGCGCGGATCTGCGCGTTGCCGCCCACTCGCGAGACCGAGATGCCCACGTTGATCGCGGGGCGCACGCCGGCGAAGAACAGGTCGGGCTCGAGGTAGATCTGCCCGTCGGTGATCGAGATGACGTTCGTCGGGATGTACGCGGAGACGTCGTTACCTTTGGTCTCGATGATCGGCAGTGCGGTGAGGGATCCACCGCCGAGCTCGTCCGAGAGCTTCGCGGCGCGCTCGAGGAGCCGCGAGTGGAGATAGAAGACGTCGCCGGGGAAGGCCTCACGACCCGGCGGGCGACGCAGCAACAGCGAGAGCGTGCGGTACGCGGTCGCCTGCTTCGACAGGTCGTCGTACACGGCAAGTGAATGCAGGCCCTCGTACATCCAGTGTGCGCCGAGGGCGGCTCCCGCGTACGGCGCGATGTACTGGAACGGGACGGGGTCTGCCGCAGACGCGTTGATGACGACCGTGTAGTCGAGCGCGCCGTTGTCGCGCAGGGTCTCAACCACCTCGGCGACGGTCGACGCCTTCTGTCCGACCGCGACGTAGATGCAGCGCACCTGCTTCTTCGGATCACCGCTCGCCCAGTTGTCCCGCTGGGCGATGATTGCGTCGATCGCGATCGCCGTCTTCCCCGTCTGCCGGTCGCCGATGATGAGCTCGCGCTGGCCGCGGCCGATCGGCGTCATCGCGTCGATCGCCGTGATGCCCGTCTCCAGCGGCTCCTTCACCGGCTGCCGGTCGACGACGTTCGGCGCCTGCACCTCGAGGTTGCGGCGAGCCTTCGCCGAGATCGAGCCCACGCCGTCGATTGGGTTGCCGAGCGGGTCGATGACACGCCCCAGGAATCCGTCGCCCACGGGGATCGACAGGATCTGATGCGTCTGCTTGACGAGGTCGCCCTCCTCGATGTGCTCGGACTCGCCGAGCACGACACAGCCGATCTCGTCCTCGTTCAGGTTGAACGCGAGCCCGAGGACACCGCCGGGGAACTCGAGCAGCTCGTTGGCCATCGCGTTCGGAAGGCCCTTGACGCGCGCGATCCCATCGCCGGCCTCGACGACGCGCCCGACCTCCTCCCGCTCGACCGAGGGCTTCCAGCTCTCGACGTTCCGTCGAAGAGCCTGGGCGATCTCACTCGGATCGAATTCCGGTTCGGCTACCACGTCGTCACCAGCTCCCCGTTACACCAACAGGTGTTGTTTGGCTTCTTCCAGTCGGGTCCGAACGGACCCGTCGAAAATCTCGTCCCCCACGCGCGCGACGACGCCGCCGATCACTGTCGGGTCGACGACCACCCTGAGCTCGATCTGGCGCCCCGTCGCCTCCGACAGCGCCTCCTGCAGGCGTTCGCGCTGCGTCTGGTCGAGCGGCACCGCCGAGCGAACCTCGGCCAAGGCGCGCTGCCGTCGCTCCGCCACCACCTGCGCGAGCGTGTCGATTATGCGCCCAGCCTCGCGTGCTCGCCCCTGCTCGACCAGGAACGTCAGCAGGTTCAGGGCGATCGGGTTGACGCGGTCACCGATCGCGTCGCGGATCAGGTCGCGCTTGTTCTCGATCGGCAGCGCCGGATCGACGAGCGCCTCGCGGAACCGAGCCTGCTGCTCGAGCATCCGCGCGAACGCGTAAAGCTGCGCCTCGACGGTGTCGAGCTCCCCTTCTGCCTCGGCCACGGCGAACAGCGCTTCTGCGTACCCGCGAAGGACGTCGTCGCGTTCGGCCACGGCCCTACCCGGATCCCCGGCCGCCGTTGCCTGAGAGCTGATCGATGTACTCGTCGATCAGCCGCTGATGCGCCGTCTCGTCGATCGCCTGCCCCACCACGCGCTCGGCGATCTCGACGGCGATCTGCGCCACCTCACCGCGGAGCTCCTCGAAGACGCGGTCGCGTTCGGCACGGATCTCGTCCTGCGCGCGCGCGAC
>CALGFI010000089.1 GCA_937881155.1 uncultured bacterium
CGGTACCGATGGATGCAGGGGAACAATGTGCTGCATCCCATCGGGTGGGACTCGTTCGGGCTGCCGGCCGAGAACGCGGCGATCAAGCGCGGCATCCACCCCAAGGAATGGACGTACGCGAACATCGATCAACAACGACGCTCGTTCCGCCGCATGGGGATGTCGTTCGACTGGTCGCGGCAGTTCAACACGAGCGATCCCGACTACTACCGGTGGACGCAATGGCTGTTCATCCGGTTGTTCGAGCGCGGCCTGGCGTACAGGAAGAACGCGCCCACCAACTGGTGTCCCAAGGACCAGACGGTCCTGGCGAACGAGCAGGTCATCAACGGCGCGTGCGAGCGGTGCGGCACGCCGGTGGTCCGCAAGGACCTGACGCAGTGGTTCTTCAAGACGACCGAGTACGCGCAGCGGCTGCTCGACGACATGGACCAGCTCGACTGGCCCGAGCGAGTCGTCACCATGCAGCGGAACTGGATCGGGCGGTCCGAGGGCGCCGCAGTCGAGTTCGAGATCGCCGAGACCGGCGACACGGTCGAGGTGTTCACCACGCGCCCGGACACGCTGTGGGGCGTGACGTTCTTCGTGTTCGCCGTGGAGCACCCGCTCGTGTCGAAGCTGGCGGAGGCGGGCGGGACGGCCGGCGAGGCGAAGAAGCTCGCCGACGAGCTCGCGGCAACGCCTCTCACGAACCGAGAGCAGGCGGACAGCCGTGAGGGCGTTCCCCTCGGGGTGCACGCGGTGAACCCCGTCAACGGCGAGAAGGTGCCGGTCTTCGTCGCGCCGTATGTGTTGATGGAGTACGGCACGGGCGCCGTGATGGGCGTCCCCGCGCACGACCAGCGCGACTTCGAGTTCGCGCGTGCGCACGGGCTGCCGATCCGCGTCGTGGTGCAACCGCCTGACGAGCCGCGCGATCCCGCCACGATGACAGAGGCTTACGACCACGAGGGTGTGATGGTGAACTCCGGGCCGTTCGACGGAGTTGGCTCGCCCGAGTCGATCGAGCAGGTCACGCGGTGGCTCGAGGAACAGGGCCGCGGAAAGCACGCCGTGACGTATCGGCTACGCGACTGGCTGATCAGCCGACAGCGCTACTGGGGCGCGCCGATCCCCATCGTGCACTGTCCGGTTCACGGAGAGGTCGCCGTTCCGGACGATCAGCTGCCCGTCTTGCTCCCCGACGACGTGGATTTCCAGCCGGGCGGTGAGTCACCGCTCGCCCGGCATCCGACGTGGAAGCACACGACGTGTCCCGTCGGCGGCGAGGAGGCGGTTCGCGACACGGACACGATGGACACGTTCGTCGACTCGTCCTGGTACTTCTTCCGGTACTGCTCGCCACACGAGGAGCGACAGGCGTTCGATCCCGAGCTCGTCGAACGCTGGATGCCCGTCGATCAGTACACGGGCGGGATCGAGCACGCGATCCTGCACCTTTTGTACTTCCGGTTCTTCACGAAGGTCTTCCACGACACGGGCCTCGTGAGCTTCGTGGAGCCGACGCTCCGGCTGATGAACCAGGGCCAGGTGATCTACGGCGGTGCGTCGATGTCGAAGTCGAAGGGGAACATCGTGGAGCCCATGCCGCTCGTCGAGCGGTGGGGTGCGGACACGATGCGGCTGACGATGTTGTTCGCCGGTCCGTTCGAGGACGACATCGACTGGAAGCTGATCGCGCCCGATCCGGAACGGCGTCCCGGCGTGAACTCGTGGCTCGGCCGCGTGTTCGCCGCCGTGCAGGAGGCCTTCGACCGCGACGGGGAGGAGCCGGAGGCGCTTCGACGCGTGACGCACCGAACGATCAAGGGCGTCACCGAGGACCTCGAGGATTTTCGGTTCAACGTGGCGATCGCCAAGCTGATGGTCCTGACCAACGAGATCCGCTCGGCGCTCGACGCCGGCGCCGGCGCGCGCGAGGCATGCACCGCGCTCGTGCAGATGATGGCGCCGATGGCGCCGTTCGTCGCCGAGGAGCTGTGGCGTGAGACGCTCGGCAACGAGTCGTCCGTCCACATGTCGTCCTGGCCGGCGTTCGACGCGGCGCTGGCGGCCGAGGACTCCGTCGTGCTGGTGGTTCAGGTGGACGGGCACGTCCGTGACCGCATCGACGTCTCCCCCGACGCGTCCGAGGAGCAGTGCCGTGAGCTCGCGCTGGCCTCCGAGAGGGCGCTCAAGGCGGTCGACGGCCACGAGATCCGTCGGGTGATCGTGCGGGCCCCGCGCCTGGTCAATCTGGTCACGCGGGGCTGAACCGGGTGGCGGTCCATGTGACCGAGGTCACGGCGGCCGCGCCCGGCACGCGCTAGCGTTCGGGACGTCCCTCTCACATCCGCGACCGCCGGTGCGGCATGCGCGGGCTCGTCGACGTGAGGGGGCGCGTTGCCTGGAGAGTCGATCCGCGATCGCCTCGCCACGCTGTCGCGTGCGGAGCTCATCGCGCTCGTCGCCGTCGTCGGCGTGACCGTCGCCGGCGCGGGGTTCTGGTACGTGCGTTCGCTCCCGGCGCCCGTGCGGGTTCGCTCCGGTCCGGCGGAAGCCCTCGTTCCCGCGCCGACCGCGTCCGCGTCCCCGACGACGGTGATCCTGGTGGACGTCGCCGGGTGGGTTCGACGCCCCGGCGTGTATGAGTTCGCCGAAGGTGCGCGTGTCATCGATGCGATCGACGCTGCCGGCGGCGCTCGACCCGGCGCCGTTCTCTCGAGCCTCAACCTCGCGGCGCCGCTCGTCGACGGCACGCAGGTATTGGTCACCAAGGAGTCGCAGTCGGCGCCGACGACGGAAACGGGAACCGGGACCTCGGGCGCTCCGGGTCTCGTCAACGTCAACAGCGCGACGAACGCTGAGCTCGAGACGCTTCCAGGGATCGGCGAGGTGATCGCTCAGGCGATCGTTGATCACCGGACCGAGAACGGACCGTTCACGTCGGTCGAGCAGCTCGTCGACGTCAGCGGGATCGGCGACGCGACGCTCGAGAACATCCGGGAGCTCGTCACGGTGTGACGGGCTGGCTGCTTCCGGGTCTGGCCACGGCGCTGTGGCTCGGCTTGCTCGTGCGTCCGCTGGTCGGTGAGCGCGCGCCGGTGGTCGTGTGGGTGCTCGCTACGGCGGTGGCGTTCGGGGCAGCGGTCGGGTGCGCGCCGCGGATCGTTCCGACCCATGCGTTGCAACCGTTGGTTTCGGCGCCGGAGGAAGCGCGGCTGGTCGACTCGGTCGCTCCGTCGCGCCTGCGGCGTCGGCGCGCTCCGCCGTGGCTCGTTGGTGCACTCGCGCTCGTCGGTGCCTTCACGCTCGGGGTCGGCTGGGGGAGCGCGCACGCACACCGGATCGAGGGGGCGTTTCTCGCGCGCGTCGCGCCGGCGAGTGTGACCGTCGACGGGTCGCTTCGAACCGATCCGAAAGTGGACGGCGAACGATGGAGCGCCGTCGCGGACGTCTCGTTCGTGAACGCGGAGGACGTTGCGGCGCGCGTTCGCGAGTCGGTATGGGTCGACGGCCGCGGCGAGGCGCCGAACGCCGTGCGCGGCGATCGGGTCCGCCTGGTCGGGCGCGCTGTCGTCCCCGACGATGCTGAGTTCGCCGGGTTCCTCTCGAGCCGAGGTCTGGTCGCGGAGCTCCAGGTCGATTCGGCGACGCGGCTCGGCCCCTCGAGCGTCGCGTTCGTCAGGTGGGCGCAGTCGTTTCGAGCGCTCGTCGGCGGATCGATCCGCGAGCTGTTCCCTCCGCGCGAGGCCGGCCTGCTGCTCGGGCTCACGCTCGGCGACGACTCGCTGCTCGATCCGGAGGTCGAACGCGACTTCCGCGCGAGCGGCCTATCGCACCTGCTGGTGGTGTCGGGCGGGAACGTGGCGATGGTCCTCGCGCCGGTGCTCGCACTCGCGGCGGCATTGAAGCTGTCGCCGTGGCCGAGGTTCGCGCTCGGCGTGGGGACCGTGGTGTTCTTCGTCGTGCTGACGGGTGCCGAGCCGTCGGTTCTCCGTGCAGGAGTCATGGCCGGTCTGACGCTGTTCGGCGTGATGCTCGGTCGACCGAGGAGCGCCGCGTCGATCCTGTCGGCGTCGGTGTTCTTCCTGCTCGTCCTCGATCCCGCGCTCGTCTGGTCGGTGGGGTTCCAGCTTTCGGTCGCTGCGACCGCGGGCATGGTCGCGCTGGCGACGCCGCTCGCCGATCGCATGCCCGTGCTGCCCAAGCCCATCGCGCTCGCGGCGGGCGCGACGGTCGCCGCCCAGATCGGCGTGACGCCCGTGCTGCTCTACCACTTCAACGAGGTACCGACGTCGACGCTGTTCGCGAACGTGCTCGCCTTCGCGGCCGTCGCCCCGGGCTTGTTGACCGGACTCGTCGCGGCGTTCGTCGCGATCGTGTGGTTGTCGCTCGGGCGCGTGCTCGCGGCGATCGCGCTCCTGCCGCTCCGCTACCTCGAGATCCTCGCCGACCACGCCGCTCGGGCGCCGGCTCCGTGGATCACCGGCGGAGGCATGGCGACGCTTGTGCTTGGACTGTTGTTCGCCGCCGCGTTCGCGTGGTGGATCCGTTCGGGACGACGACCGCCGCGTTCCGTGATGCTCGCGGGGCTCGTCCTCGTGCCCCTCCTCGTCTGGTCGACCGCGCTCTCGTCGGGACCGCCGTCGGGGCTCACCGTTCGGTTCTTCGACGTCGGGCAAGGCGATGCGGCAATGCTCACATCGCCGGCGGGCGTGACGATGCTCGTCGACGGTGGGCCGGACGAGGCGCAGGTTGCGACGGAGCTCGCCGCACTCGGCGTCAAACGACTCGACGTGGTCGTGGCGAGCCACCCACACGCGGATCACGTCGTCGGTTTGCCCGCGGTGTTGGCCCGCGTACCGGTTGGGCTCTTGATCGAGCCGGGCTGCGCCGACGACTCGCCCGATGGCGAGGCGCTCGCCGACGCCGTCTCCGATGAGGGGGTACCGGTTCGTCATCCGCGCGCCGGGGAGGTCTTCGTCGTCGAGGACGTCGTCGTCGAGGTCCTCTCGCCGGATCGGTGTTGGAAGGGCACCGAGTCCGATGCGAACAACGACGCGATCGTGCTCCGCGCGAGCGTCGGTGAGGACACCGTGCTCTTCGCCACCGAGCCCGAAGAACCCGCACAACAGGTGATGCTCGACGACGGCGTTGATCTGCGCGCCGACGTGCTGAAGGTGCCGCACCACGGCGCCGCGACGTCGCTCGAGGAGTTCCTCCTCGCGGTCGATGCCGAGCTTGCGGTCGTGAGCGTCGGACCGAACACGTACGGGCACCCGGTACCGGAGGTCCTGGAATGGCTCCGCGACGGGGGAGCGGAGGTGCTCCGCACGGATCAGGCGGGCGACATCACCGTGTCGTTCTCGCCGTCCGGGCCGCTTGTACAGTTCGCGGCGTGACCCAGCGGAAAGCGAGTGCGTCGAAGGCCGCGAGGGGACCCATCCACCTCCTGTGGGGTCACGACGACTTCCTCCTTCGCGCCGCGGCCCTCGAGCTCTTCGGCGACGTGCGGCCGCGAGAGGTCGACGCGGCCGAGTGGGGGGGCGGCGAGATTTCGGACCTCGCGACGCCGTCTCTTTTCGGAGAGGCCCGTGGGCTGCTCGTCTGGAACGCTCGTGCCCTGCGCGAGGACGCAGTCGCCGAGCTCCGGCGGTACGTCTCGGCGGCCGATCCGAACGCGATCCTCGTCCTCACCGCGACCGTCGGTGAACGCGCGAAGCCGCCGGCCGGGCTGCTGAAGCTCGTCGAGGGCGTGGGCTCAGCGGCCGAGATACGACTGCAGCGCAAGGAGCTCGGGGGATGGATCGCGAAGCGCGCCACGGCGACGGGCGTGAACCTCGCCCCCGAAGGCGTCCAGGCGCTCATCGAAACGATCGGAGAGGACCCGGCGGCGCTCGATCAGGCGCTCGAACAGCTCGTCGCCGCGTTCCCGGGGGAGCGCATCACGCGCGACGTGGTGACGCGGCAGTTCCGCGGCCTCGGTGATCAGCACATGTGGGACCTGTGCGACAAGGCGTTCGCCCGTGACATGCCGGGCGCGATGCGTTCGCTCCGAACGCTACTCGAGGCGCGGGACGCCGGGCTTCCGATCCTCGGCGCGATCGTCTCGCGCCTGCGAGACCTGATGCGCGTTCGTTCGTTGCCCGACCGCGTTCCTCTTGCGGACGTCGCGCGGCAGGCCGGTCTGCGTTTCGAATGGCAGGCGAGGCGGTACCGCGATCAAGCCCGCCGGTTCAGCCTCGATGAGCTCGTCCTGGTGCACGAGCGCGTCGCCTGGGCCGATCGCGCGCTGAAGTCGGGCGCGACCGACGACGTCGTGATGCCGCTGGTGATCGCGGCGATCGCCGGAGATCCGGCCGACGTTCCGGTGACGCCGATCTAGGAACGAACGTCGGTCAGGACGACGCTTCCGCGGGCATCGTGTAGCGCTCCGAGACGGCATCGAGGATCTCGCGCCTGCTCGTCTCGGCGTCGGAGTCGTTCGCGACGCGCTTCGCGACCTCTCCGAGCGCCTCGTCCTTGATCACGTCGCGGAACCACCTCTCGTAGTCGCCACGGCCGAGGTGCCACAGCCACGTCTCGTCGTCGACGCCCTCGGCGATCTGCGCGAACACCGCGAGGTTCTGCGCCTTCAGGTTCAGCCTGTCGTCCGGTCCGCGGAAGAAGAACGCCTTGTCCTCTACGTCGCCCTGCGCGTACTTGCGGCGGTGCCTTCGCCGTTCCTGGCCGGGTTCGACGGGGGCGAACGCGATCGGGGACTCTTCGACGAACCACGCGACGGCCTGCTCTTCGTCAGGTCGCACGGCGTCGTCCCTCGGCGGCTCGACGCCGACAACCTTCGCGAACTTCCCCAGGGATTCCGTCGCTCCCTTGGACGGTGTCAGCACCAGGTTCACCGGTTCGAGCGCCGCCGGTGACATCGCGTCGGCATGCACGGTGACCATTACCACCGAGGCGACTCGTTGCGGCAGCGTCGTCTCCGGCGTCTGCAGGCCCGACGGGAGCAGGTGGTGCGCCTCGTCCACGACCAGCCAGTGTGGGCGGCCGGTCTCGGCGCGGAGCTCCTGGAGCCTCGGCAGGAGCGAGCTCAGGAAGCCCGGACGGTCGTCGAGCCGCTCACCGAGCAGGTTCAGCACCAGGTTGATGTCCGGATCGGTGAGCGCGTCGAGCGCCTCGTCGACGGTCGGCGCCCGGTCGTGAGATCCGAGGACAACCGCGCGCTCGAGCTCCTCGTAGTCGCCCTCGGGATCGATCAGGCAGAACTGGTACGCGTGCTCCATCAGCTGTTCGAGGAACGCCGTGACGAGCGTCGACTTCCCACTGCCGGACGGTCCGGTGACGAGCACGTTCGTGCGGTACGGCCGAACCCGCACCGGTTCGCCGTCCTCGGCGGTCCCGATCACGATGTCGTGACGTGGGAGGCGATCGTCGAGATGCTGGAGGTCCGACTCGAGCAGCCCGTCGCAGACCTCGCGAACGCCGTCCCCCCGGGCGCCGTTCGTCACGTAGTCGCATCGGTCCTTCACGGCGGGGAGCGCGTTCGCCACGGCCACCGAGAGCTCGCACGTATCGAGGAACGCGTGGTCGTTCTCCGCATCGCCCACGCCGACGACGTTGTGCGGCGACAGTCGCAGCTCGTCGAGGGCCGCTGCGAGTCCCGACGCCTTCGTGACGCCGGCCGGCAGCACCATCACGGCGCCCTTGTTGAAGATGATCTGCAGCTCGAGGCCGAGCTCGTGGATCGCCTCGATCACGGTCGTCTCGTGCGGCTCCCACGTCGCGACGATGACGTGACCGACGGAGAGTGGCTCGACGGCGCGTTCTTTCAGCGCGTCGACGAACGCGGACGGCGGCGCTTCGGTGAGGGCTCGGGCGTTTCGCGTGGCCGGATCGAACAGGACCGCGCCGTTCTCTGCCACGACCCGGTCGAACACGTCGAGCCGGTCGAAGGTGTGGCGAAGGTCCTCGAGCTCGCGGCCGGTGACAAGGATCGTCCGGCGGCCGCTCTCGCGGACGCGTTCGATCGTCTCGATGACGTCGTCCGGGACGACGCCCCCGGTCGCAATCGTGCCGTCGTAGTCGGTGGCCAGGGCCACGTATCGCACCGCGCACTCCTACCCGAGGAGGTGACGAACGACGCCTGGAGGGCTACTCGGCCGACGCGGCAGCGCGGTTCGCTGCCTTGGCCAGGCGTGATGCGTGTCGTGCGGCCGCGCGCTTGTGGATCACGCCCTTGGAGGCGGCGCGGTCGTACGCGCGAGCCGCGTCGCGGGCGCCGGCCTGGGCGGCGTCACCGTCACCGCTTCCCGCAGCCGAGGTGACCTTCTTCGACGCCGTCTTGAGGGCGCTGCGGACCGCCTTGTTGCGCTTGCGGCGGTGCTCGTTCTGGCGGTTGCGCTTGATCTGCGACTTGATGTTGGCCATGGACGGGCGAGTCTACCAGCGCGGTTTCGTCGTTCGAGTCGAGCCGGACCGATGCGGCGCGCCCGTACGATATGCCGGCCGTGACCGAACCCACCCGCATCCGCAACTTCTGCATCATCGCCCACATCGACCACGGCAAGTCGACGCTCGCCGACCGTCTGCTGGAGCTGACACATACCGTTCCCGACCGGGAGATGCGCGAGCAGTACCTCGACAAGATGGACCTGGAGCGGGAACGCGGCATCACGATCAAGGCCCAGGCCGTCCGGCTCGCGTACCGCGTGAGCGATGTCGATCACGAGCTGAACCTGATCGACACGCCTGGGCACGTCGACTTCACGTACGAGGTCTCCCGGTCGCTCGCCGCGTGCGAGGGCGCCATCCTGCTCGTCGACGCGGCGCAGGGGATCGAGGCCCAGACGCTCGCGAACTATCACCTGGCGCGCGACGCCGGACTGGTGATCGTGCCGGCCCTGAACAAGATCGACCTGCCGCAGGCGAATGTCGAGGAGAGCCGGCGGGAGCTCGCCGAGCTCGTCGGCGTGGAGCCGAACGAGGTCCTCGCCGTCTCCGGCAAGACCGGACAGGGGGTCACCCACCTGCTCGAACGCGTCATCGAGCGCGTTCCGCCGCCGTCGGGCGATCCGAACGCGCGGCTCCGCGCGCTGATCTTCGACTCGAGCTTCGACCCGTACCGTGGGGTCGTCGCGTACGTCCGCGTGTTCGACGGCGCGCTTGCGTCGCGCTCGAAGGTCCGGTTCATGGCGACGGGTATCGATTCTGACGCCGAGGAAGCCGGCGTGTTCGCGCCCGAGGCGACGCCCGTGACGTCGCTCGACGCGGGCGAGGTCGGCTACCTGATCACCGGGCTGAAGGATGTGCACCAGGTCAAGGTGGGCGACACCGTGACCCTCGCGGGGAAGCAACGTGCTCAGGAGCCATTGCCGGGCTATCGAGAGCCGCTGCCGATGGTGTGGAGCGGTCTGTATCCCGCGGAGGGCGGTGACTACACGGAGCTGAGAGACGCGCTCGACCGGCTGAAGCTGAGCGACGCCGCGCTCGTGTTCGAGCCCGAGACGTCACAGGCGCTCGGCTTCGGGTTCCGGTGCGGGTTCCTTGGACTCCTCCACATGGACATCGTCAAGGAGCGGCTCGAGCGCGAGTTCTCGCTCGAGCTCATCGCGACCGCGCCGAACGTCGAGTACCACGCGGTCCGCGGCGACGAGACGATCGTCGTGCACAACCCGAGCGAGATGCCCCAGCCGGGGACGTACGACCGCGTTGAAGAGCCGATCGTGCTCGCCACGATCATCACGCCGAGCGAGTACCTGGGCCCGGTGTTCGAGCTGTGCCAGTCGCGCCGCGGTGAGCTCTTGGAGATGAGCTACCTATCGCCCGAGCGCGCCGAGGTCCATTACAAGCTCCCGCTCGCGGAGATCATCTTCGACTTCTTCGACCAGCTGAAATCGCGCACACGCGGGTACGCGTCGCTCGACTACGAACCGATCGGATATGAGTTGAGCGAGCTCGTCCGCGTCGACGTGCTGCTTCACGGCGAACCGGTGGACGCGTTCTCGAGCGTCGTGCACCGCGACAAGGCGTACGGATACGGCCGCCGGATGGTCGATCGTCTGCGCGAGCTGATCCCCCGGCAGCTGTTCGACGTGGCGATCCAGGCTTCGATCGGCTCGCGGATCATCGCGCGCGA
>CALGFI010000090.1 GCA_937881155.1 uncultured bacterium
GCTCGGCGCGCTCGCCGCCGCGCTCGTCGAGGTGTTCGTGCCGATCGGAACGCTCGAGCAGCTCGCCCGGCTGCCGCGTCCCCTGCAACTTCCGGCCGCCGCGCTCGCGGGAGTCGCGTTTCCCATCTGCGAATGCGGTTCCGTCCCGGTCGCGCGACGGCTCGCGCAACGAGGGCTCAAGCCGTCCGCGGCCGTCACGTTCATGCTCGCGGCGCCGGTCGTGAACCCGGTCGTCATCGCGTCGACGTTCGTCGCGTATCGGGCGCTGCCGTCGACGTGGACGATGGTGGGCGGGCGGTTCGCGCTCGGGATGCTCGTGGCCATCGCCGTTGGCTGGGTGATCGGCAACCGTTCGGCCGACGAGCTCCTCAAGCCGAACCCCCAGGACGTGCACGAGCGTCATCTGCGGGTCGAGCGGCCGGAGCCGCGGTGGCGTCGGTTCTTCTCACACCTCGGCAACGACTTCCTGTTCATGGGCCGGTATCTGATCCTCGGCGTGACGATCGCCGCCGCGATCCAGACGTTCCTGCCCGCATCGGCGCTCACGAGCGTTGCGGGCGTTCCGGTCGTTTCGATCGTCGTGATGATGGTTCTCGCCGCGGCCCTCTCGCTGTGCTCGGAGTCCGACGCGTTCGTCGCCGCCTCGTTCGTGCAGTTCGGGCCCGCGGCGCAGCTCGCGTTCCTCGTCTCCGGACCGATGGTCGACGCGAAGCTGCTGACCCTCTACGCCGGCACGTTCCGCCGGGGGTTCGTTCGTGCCGTTGTCGCCGTCGTCTTCGTAACGACGCTCGTCTCGACGTTGTGGCTCGGAGTGATCACGGGATGAGCGAGACCGTCGTCGAACACGGCGGCATCGGCGTCCGGGCCGCGCACTCGACGCGACAGCGCTGGAGCGCGGTTCGCGTGGCCGGGGCCGTCGTTCTCGGCGCGTGGGCGGCGGCGTTCTGGTTCCTGCTCGTCACGGGACGCGACGCGCTGTACCTGTCGACACGGACGGAGTGGGTCGTGCCCGTCGCCGCAGTGCTGCTTTCCGCGGCGACGCTCGGCCGTCTCGCGTCCGCTCGATCGAGCCACCCCGAGCCGCTCGGGCGTCGAGAGCTCGGAGTCGTCGTCGCCATGATCGTTCCGGTCCTCGTGCTGACGGCCCTGCCGGCGACGACGCTGGGCTCGTACTCGGCCGGCACCCGTGCACCCGTGTCCGGTTCGCGGTTTTCGGCGACGCCCAGCGACGTCGCCACCGGCGAGCTCTCGCTCGTGGATGTGGCCGCCGCACAGACGACGCCGGAGGCTGAACGAGCGCTCGCAGGCCGAGCCGGCGAGACCGTGACCTTCGTCGGCTTCGTCGCTCGGTACGGCAGCACCCTGGCCGACGAGTTCATGCTCACCCGTTACGTGGTGTCGTGCTGCGTGGCAGATGCCACTGTGGCGTCGGTTCGCGTCGTCAACGTCACGCCTGGACGGTTCGACGAGAACAACTGGGTCGAGGTGACAGGCACGATCTACCCGATTGGTCGAGAGGTGATCGTCGATGCCACTTCAGTGGGCGCCGTCCCTCGGCCGGACCGACCCTACCTCTCGGCCTGACGAGACGCCGTTACGGCTTCGCCGGCGAGATGATCAGTCGGCAAGCCGAACGCGGCCGGTCGCGCGTCCGGCTCGCGCGGCAGCGTCGGCGACGACGAGTCCATCGCCAACGAGAGCGCCAATCGCGTCGACGATGCGTTCGACCGGGAATCCCGCCTGCGCCGCAAGCTCGCCAACGCTGGCCGCCCGCCGCCGCAGGAGACGCACGATCCCGCCCCGCACCTGTCGCATCGAACCCTCGAACGGCGCGGTCCGACGGGGGGCCATCCGGCTCCGTCGCGACCCCGAACGGGAGCGGCAATCGGCGGCGATCGGACACGCCTCGCATCGCGGTTCCGGCCGGCATACCTCGCGACCGAGATCCATGAGCGCCTGGTTCCATTCGGCGGGGTGACCGCGGTCGAGCCAGCGCCCGGCCTCGTCGTCGATGGTGTCCCTCCGTACTTCTCCGGGCTCGCGTCCGAGTCGAGCGCGCGCAACGACGCGTCGCACGTTCGTGTCGACCGCCGCGATCGTCGCGCCGTAGGCGAACGAGGCAACCGCCGCCGCCGTGTACGGACCGACCCCGGGAAGCCGCTCCAGCTCCTCGGGATCTGCGGGCACTCGTCCGCCGTGATCGCGGACGATCGCACGTGCGGCTTCCGAGAGCGCAACGGCGCGGCGGTTGTACCCGAGCCCCTCCCAAACGCGCACCACGTCGGCTCGCGGCGCCTGCGCGAGCGCCGCAACGGTCGGGAACCGGCCGAGGAACCGTTCGAACGCCGGCACGACACGGGCGGCCTGGGTCTGCTGGAGCATGACCTCGGAGACGAGGACAGCGTAGGGATCGCTCGTCCCGCGCCACGGATAGGCGTGGCGTCGCGGCTCGAACCACTTCATGAGGGGTTCCGCGAGGCTCGTTGCGCCGCTACGCTTCGACGGGAGAGTCATGGCCACGATCCGCGACGTGATGACGAGCGAGCTCGTGACGGTCGAGCCGGGAACGACCGTCGCGGAGGCCGCCACGATCATGGGTGCGCATCACGTCGGCTCCGCGCTCGTCTTCGGCGACGGCGGGATGGCCGGCATCTTCACCGAGCGCGACATCCTCCGGGCGCTCGCGAGCGACTTCGATGCGGCCAGGCACGCGGTCGAGCAGTGGATGACTCCCCATCCCGCGACCATCGTCGCGGACGCCGGACTCCGCGAGGCCCGCGACATGATGCTCGAGCGCGGGTTCCGCCATCTCCCCGTGTTGGACGGCGACGACGTGGTCGGGATCGTCTCCCTTCGGGATCTCTCGCGCTCGGACTCGTAACCGCGACGACGTCGGCTCAGAAACCGGTCCGGGCGCGCTCCGGAAGCTCCGCGGCGGCCTCCTTCAGTGCGGCGAAGACCTCCTTGAACACCTGTCCCGGATACGACGGCGGCTGGCTGGGCTGTCCGCCCAACGAGCCGCGGACGGCCGACGCCGTGATCTCGACCGCCTTCTCGAACAGGATCCAGTCGAACTCTCGAGCCATGCAACGCCTCCCACTCCGTTTCGGACGACGCCGCGAACGACCGGAAGGGCGCGCGGCGGCGAAAGGCTACCGAACGGCCCCCTACTCGTACGCGCGAAGGCCGGTGAGCGCCTCGCCGACGATCAGCGTGTGGATCTCGTTCGTGCCCTCGTAGGTCAGGACCGATTCGAGGTTGTTCATGTGGCGGATCACGGGGTACTCGAGCGTGATGCCGCTCGCGCCGAGGATCCCGCGCGCTTCGCGTGCGATCGCCAGCGCCTCACGCACGTTGTTCAGCTTGCCCATGCTCACGTGCTGCGGGAGCAGCCGCCCCTCGTCTTTCATGCGGCCGAGATGAACCGCGAGAAGCGTGCCCTTGTTGAGCTCGACGGCCATGTCGGCGAGCTTGCGCTGCGTCAACTGGAACGCGCCGATGGGACTTCCCCACTGCACGCGCGTCGTGGCGTACTCGAGCGCGCTCTGGAAGCACGCGCGCGCGGCGCCCATGGCGCCCCACACGATCCCGTACCGTGCCTCGGTGAGACACGACAGCGGTCCCTTCAGGCCGGTGACGCCGGGCAGCACCGCGTCTTCGGGAACGTGCACGTCGTCGAGCGTCAACTCCGACGTGACAGAGGCGCGGAGCGACAGCTTGCGGTGGATGTCTTTGGCGGAGAAACCAGGCGTATCCGTCGGCACCAGGAACCCGCGGATGCCGTCGTCCGTCTTCGCCCAGATGACCGCGAGGTCGGCGATGCCGCCGTTCGTGATCCAGGTCTTCGTGCCGTTGAGGACCCACTCGTCGCCGTCCCGCTTGGCGCTCGTGCGCATCCCGCTCGGGTCGGAACCGAAGTCCGGTTCGGTGAGGCCGAAGCAACCGATGACTTCACCTCGAGACATCGGCGGCAGCCAGCGCTCCTTCTGCTCCTCGCTGCCGAAGGCGCGGATGGGGAACATGCACAACGATCCCTGCACCGAGACGAACGACCGGAACCCGGAGTCGCCGTACTCGAGCTCCATGCAGGCGAGCCCGTACGAGACCGCGCTCGTCCCCGGAAGGCCGTAGCCCTCGAGATGCATCCCGAGGAGGCCGAGCCCGGCGAGTCCGTTCGCGACGTCTCGAGGGAACTCGCCGCGCTCGAACCACTCGCCGACCTCCGGGACGATCCGCTCGCTGACGAATTGGCGAACGGCGTCTCGGATCGCGCGTTCCTCGTCCGAGAGCAGGCGCTCGATGTCCAAGAAGTCCAGCGGATCGATCGACCGCGCCATGTCGTTCGGCTAGCCTAGCCGCAACAAGAACCCATGGCCGCCCTTGGGCGGTCTGATCGATGGCCCCACATCGAACGGACCGTTAAAGGACAACTGATGCTCTTCCCCACCACGGATTTCGCCATCTTCTTCGCGATCGTCTTCGCGATGCACTGGGTGCTGAATCCGCACCCCCGGGCTCGGAAGTGGTTCCTTCTCGTCGCGAGCTACGTGTTCTACGCGTGGTGGGACTGGCGGCTCGTGTGGCTGCTCGTGACGGTGAGCGCGATCGCGCAGCTCGGCGCGCTGTGGGTCGAGCGCCAGGACGAACAAGCCGCGCGCTCGCGCCGGGCGGTCGTCGCTTCGCTGGCGCTGCTCCTCCCGCTCGTCTGGTTCAAGTACTACGGGTTCTTCGCGCTGAGCCTGGCGAACGCGTTCGAGGGGATCGGACTGTCGCCGCCGCTCCCGCTGCTACAGGTCGTGCTTCCGGTCGGGATCTCCTTCTACACGTTCATGGCGATCAGCTATGTCGTGGACGTGTCGCGACTGGAGATCACGCCGGCGTCCTGGCTCGACGCGTTCGTATACCTCGCGTTCTTCCCGCACCTCGTCGCCGGTCCGATCGTGCGCGGCGAGGAGCTGTTGCCACAGATCCGCCGGCGTCGCGATCCGGAGAGGATCGACGTCTCACGCGCGGCGTTCCTGATCCTCGGCGGGTTGTTCAAGAAGGTCGTCGTGTCGAGCTTCCTGGCCGCCCAGATCGTCGATCCCGTGTTCGGCGCGCCGGGCGCCCACTCGGCGCTCGAGACGCTTGTCGCGATCTACGGCTACGCGATCGTGATCTACACCGACTTCAGCGGCTACACCGACATCGCGATCGGCGTGGCGCTGCTGCTGGGGTTCGAGTTCCCGGTGAACTTCGACCGGCCGTACGCGGCCGTCTCTCTCCGCGACTTCTGGCACCGGTGGCACATCACGCTGTCGCGGTGGCTGCGCGACTACCTGTACGTCCCGCTCGGCGGCAGCAAGCGCGGCGAGGTCCGGACCGCGATCAACGTGATGATCACGATGCTCCTGGGCGGGCTGTGGCACGGGGCGGGTTGGACGTTCGTCGCATGGGGCGGCCTCCACGGGATCGGACAGGTCGTTGGTCGGTGGCGGCGACGCCGCCGCGAACGGCGGGGGTTACCGTTGGAACCGGCATCGGCGGCCGCCGTGCTTCGAGCCCGCGTCGTCACGTTCCACCTCATCTGTCTGGGTTGGGTGTTCTTCCGCGCGGGTTCGATCGAGCGCGCGTTCGACGTCCTCGATCGCTTGGTGACCGGGTGGGCCGAGCCGTCGACGCTCGTCACACCGCTCGTCGTCGCGGCGATCGCGGGCATGTTGCTGCTCCAGAACGTCTCCGGGACGCCGGCGCCCGTGGTGCAGCGGACGTTCTCGCGGCTCGCGCCGGTGATGCAAGGTGCGGCGCTGGCGGTCGTGCTGTTCGCCATTACGACGTTGGGGCCGAACGGCGTCGCGCCGTTCATCTACTTCCGGTTCTGACATGGCGGCCGAAGAGCTCCCTCCCGAACTCGCCACGCTCGAGGACCCGGACCGGGCCCCGCGCGCGGACGCCGACCGCAGCCGAGCGGTGACTCCGAAGCAGGCCGGCGTGACGCTCGCGGTCTGCCTGGCACTGTGGGCGATGGCGTTTGCGCCGACGCTCGAGAGAACCGCACACACCGCGCCACCGGGGGCACGGCGCGACGCGGCGCTGGCCATCCTCCGGCCGGTCGCGGTGATCTCCGACGTGCTCGCCGTCGGCGACGCGGCGGAGGG
>CALGFI010000091.1 GCA_937881155.1 uncultured bacterium
TCGTCTGGGGAACGGTCGCGCGCAGCGGCAAGCCCGAGGCCACCACCGCGCTGGACGTACTCGTCGATCGATTCGACCGGATCGTCTGTCAGCAGGATCGTTCCCGGCCGGTCGTTCTTCTGCTCGGCAGGCATGCGAACGAAACCCTATGGCGTGAAGAGCGACATGCGACGGCCGTCCACGTCTCGGAACCACAGGTGCCTCGGGCCCCACTCCTGCTGCTCGGGCGGTCCTTCGACCTCGACACCGGCCTCGATCAAACGCCCGTACGCGGCGTCGACGTCGTCGACCTCGATGTTGATCTCGACGTCGTCGCCCACGGACGGTCTTCCCTGCTCCATGCCGATGTGGAAGCCGCCGTTGCCGCCGACGCGGACGTATCCCTCCTCCTGAACGAGGAGTTCGAGTCCCACGACGTCCACCAACAGCCGAACTTGGGCCTCGACGTTCGACACGATCATGAAGATGTGACTGAGCCGAACGACCATCCGCGGTTCGCTAGCTGTCAAGCGCGAACGCGCGGTCGATGAGCTCGGCCTGTTCCTTCTTATGGAGCGTGAGGCTTCCGGTCGCCGGGCTGGGGCTCTCGGCTCGTGACACCAAGCGAACCTCCACGCCGAGCCGCTCCCGCAGGTTTCTGCAGACGAACCGGCCGGCGCCCATGTTCTCCGGCTCCTCCTGGACCCAGACGACCTCGGCGTCGCCGAACCGCTCGAGCTCGGATCGGAGCGCATCGGCCGGGAACGGGTAGCACTGCTCGAGCCGGACGATCGCAACGTCGTAGATCTTCTGTTCGCTCCTGCGCTTAGCGAGCTCGTAGAACAGCTTCCCCTGGCAGAGCAGCACACGCCGCGCGCGCTCCGGCGGTGACGGGTCCGGCAGCACTGGCCGGAAGTGACCCGACTCGAGTTCGCCGGCGGTGCTCCCCGCCGCACCGAGCCGCAGCACCGACTTCGGCGTCAGGACCACCAGCGGCTTGCGAACGTCGCGCAGCGCCTGTCGCCGCAACAGGTGGAAGTACTGTGCCCCATTCGACGGCACGACGATCTCGACGTTGTCCTCCGCGGCCAGGTTGAGGAATCGCTCCAGGCGAGCGCTCGAGTGCTCGGGCCCCTGGCCCTCGTAGCCGTGCGGCAGCAACAGGACGAGTCCGCTCGTCTGCGACCAGCGGTCCTCTGCCGCGACGACGTACTGGTCCACGATGACCTGCGCGCCGTTGACGAAGTCGCCGAACTGCGCCTCCCACAGCACGAGCGCGTCCGGATCCGCCACCGAGTAGCCGTACTCGAAGCCCATCGCCGCGAACTCCGACAGCAGGCTGTCGTAGATGAACGCCTTGCCCTGTCGCTCCGCGATGTGTTGAAACGGCAGGTACTCCTCGCCCGTCCGCTGGTCGACGAGGACCCCGTGACGCTGACTGAACGTTCCGCGCCGCGTGTCCTGCCCCGTGAGGCGGATCGTGATCCCCTCGAGCAGCAGCGATCCGAACGCGAGTGCTTCGGCGAACGCCCAATCCACGTTGTTCTTCGCGAGTCTGCTGCGCCGGTCCTCGAGCCATCGCTCGATCTTCGGATGAGCCGAGAAGCCATCGGGCACGCGCGTGAGGGCGTCGGCGATCTGGTCCAGCCGTTCGCGTTCGACGCCCGTCTCGAGCGGAGCCGCCGAGACCGGTTCGGGCCGCTCGCGTTCGGTCCTCGGAACGCTCGGCCGTTGCTCTTTCGTCTCGTCGTACGCCTGACGGAGACGTTCCGAGAACGCCTCCAACGCGCTCTCCGCCTCCTCGAGCGAAAGCTCGCCGCGGTTGACCAGCGCTTCCATGTAGCGCTTGCGTACCGAACGCAGCTCGCCGATCCGCGCGTACATGACGGGTTGCGTGAACGACGGTTCGTCCGCCTCGTTGTGCCCCCACCGGCGGTAGCACCACATGTCGATGACGACGTCCTTGCCGAACGTCTGCCGGAACTCGAACGCCAAACGTGCGGCGCGGACGCACGCTTCCGGGTCGTCGCCGTTCACGTGGAAGATCGGCGCCTGCACCGTCTTCGCCACGTCGCTCGCGTACACGCTCGACCGCGCGTGCTCGCGCGAGGTGGTGAACCCGAGCTGGTTGTTCACCACGACGTGGATCGTTCCGCCCGTCTGGTACCCGGGGAGCTGCGACAGGTTCAGCGTCTCGGCGACGACGCCCTGTCCGGCGAACGCCGCCTCGCCGTGGATCAACAGCGGGAGCACAGGCGCGCCGTCGATCGAGCCGAGGAGGTCCTCCTTGGCGCGCGCGATCCCTTCGACCACGGGGTCGACGGATTCGAGATGGCTGGGGTTCGCCGAGAGCGAGACCTTCACGTCGTTGCCGCCGCGCGACGTGTGCTTTCCGGTCGCGCCGAGGTGGTACGTGAGGTCACCCGAGCCCTCCACCGACAGCGGGTCGAGCTCTCCCTCGAAGCCGCGGAAGATCTGTGAGTAGCTCTTGCCTATCACGTTGGCCAGAACGTTCAGACGTCCGCGATGCGCCATGCCCATCGTCACCTCGTTGAGCCCGGCATCCGCGGCTTGGTCGAGGGTCTCGGCTACGATGGGGATGAGGCTCTCGGCGCCTTCCAGCGAGAACCGCTTGTGGCCGAGGAACCGCTGGTGCATGAATCGCTCCAGCGCTTCGGCCTCCGTGAGTCGCGACAGGACGTGTCGCCGGTCCTCCGGCGTGATCCCGTCCGACTCGCCCTCGACGCGCTGCTGGATCCACTCCTTCTGTTCGGGATCCTGGATGTGCATGTACTCGACGCCGAGGGTTCCCGTGTACGCGTCCCGAAGGATCTGCCAGATCGCGTCGAGCGTTGCCTCGCGCGTTCCGGCGAGCCCGCCCGTGACGAAGTTCCGCTCGAGGTCCCAGATCGTGAACCCGAGGTTCGCCGGGTCGAGCTCGGGATGCGTCGGCGGAGGCGCCGTCGCGAGCGGATCCAGGTCGGCGATGAGGTGACCGCGCACCCGGTAGTTGTTCACGAACTGGAGGACGCGCGCCTGCTTCTCGCGAGCATCGAGCGAGTCCTCGCGGGGCCTCGTATCGACGGTCCAGTGGATCGGTCGGTACGGCAGTCGCAACGAACGGAAGACCTCGCCGTAGAAGTTGTGCCCGCCGAGCAGCAGCTCGTGGACGCGGCCCAGGAACTCGCCGCTCTCTGCTCCCTGGATCACGCGGTGGTCGTAGGTGCTCGTGAGCGTCACGACCTTCGAGACGCCGAGCTCGGCGAGCGTCTCGGGATCGGCGCCCTGGTACTCGACCGGGTACGCGATGGCGCCGACGCCGATGATCGCGGCCTGCCCCGCGATCAGCCGCGGAACGGACATCGCCGTCCCGACGGTGCCGGGGTTGGTGATCGTCACGGTCGTTCCGGCGAAGTCGTCGGGCGTCAGCTTGTTCGCGCGGACCTTGCGGATCAGCTCCTCGTACGCCGCGTGGAACCCGGTGAAGTCGAGACCGTCCGCCGCCTTGATCGCCGGGACGAGCAACGTTCGAGAGCCATCGTCCCGTTTCACGTCGACGGCGAGGCCCAGGTTCACGTGCTCGTGCGCGATCGATGTCGGCTTTCCGTCGACGACGGCGTACGAGCGGTTCATGCCGGGGAATGCCCCGAGCGCCTTCACGATCGCGTACCCGATCAGGTGCGTGAACGAGACGCGCCCACCGCGAACGCGTTCGAGGTGGCGGTTGATGAGGCTGCGGTTCAGCTCGAGCAGGCGGGCGGGGACAGTCCGGACCGAGGTCGCGGTAGGGACGGTGAGGCTTTCCTCCATCCGCCGTGCAATGACGGCAGCGGCCCCGGTGAGCGGCGTGGTCGCGCCCTCCGGTGCGGGAGCCTCGATCGCATCCGGTTGGTCTGTTGTCTGTTTCGGGGGTTCAGCCGCCGGCGGCGGGGCGGGCGCGGGAGGCCTCGGCTCGGGCGGGGGTGCTTGCGCGGGCGCGGGCGCTTGCGCGGGCGGGGGTGCCACGGGCGCGGACTGTCCGTTTCCCGTGCGAGGCTGATAGTCCTCGAAGTACTCCCGCCACGCCTC
>CALGFI010000092.1 GCA_937881155.1 uncultured bacterium
CCGCGCTGCTCGAGATGAAGGAGAGCGCGATCCAGCTGTTCATCTGATCGCGTTCGGAGTTCGTCGGCCGAAGGTCAGCGACCGAGCAGCGAGAAGTGCATGTAGTCCTTGCCGCTGCTCCATCGTCCGCCCCACTCCCACCCGATCGCCGCGAACGAACGCACGACGAGGTCGCCGTCGTGGATCATGCCCATCAGGTCGCGTGAACGGTCGACGTACGGCCGCGCGAACCGGTTGCGGACCCATCCGTCCGAGCTGACGTACGGGTTCTGCAGCGGGTTGATGTCGACGGCCAGTCCGTACGAGTGTTGCGAGAACGTCGTCCCCGCACCGGCGGGCGTCACAACGACCCGGCAGTTGAACGACGCAGTGACGCTGCGGCGCGTGTGCGGATCCTCCTCCAGACGAGACTCCTTGAACTCACGCGCCAGGCCCACGCGCTTGAGGGGGAACTCGGCTTCGAAGAGCCGTTCGAACACCGAGAGCACGTCCTTGGCGACGTTGGCGTTGACGACCATCGGGCCCCGCTTGATCTCGCCGTCGAACCCGACATAGTTGAAGCGAAGAAGGCGGAGTCCGGAGAGCGGTACGGGGCATCCGGGACGCCAGGTCGTCCCACGCATCTCGTTCGCGAGCGAAGGCGGGATTGGCGAGATCCGCCCGGCGAAGCGCGCGCGCTCGGCTTCCGCCGGGGAGGCGGACGGGCTCGGAGCCGGTGTCTCGTCGACGTCCCCTGCGCCGGCGCTCTGCGTCGCTGTCGGGGAAGGCGGCGACGCTTCGGTCCCAGGACTGCGTCCCGTGGAACCGGTTCGGGTCTCCGGGCCGCGGGAGCACGCCACCGCGACCACGGCGACGAGGAGCAGCAGGAGAACTCGAGCGGTGGGCCTTGGGGGCATCGCCCAGAGTCTGCCATCCACTCTGGGGAGACCGTCCCGATCCGGGGCCGGTTCCGAGCACGCTCCGCGGAAGGGCCTTCGGCGATTCCTACGCGACGCTAATTAGCGTTGCGTAGTATCATGTCACCGTGCCTACCGCCACCGACCTCGACATCCCGGCCCTGGCAGCTCGGCTCCGCCTGGGCGTCACCCGGCTGGCCCGACGCCTGCGGCAGGAGGCGGGGGCCGGCATTACCCCCTCGATGCTCTCGGCGCTCTCGACGCTGGACCGGCGAGGACCGCTCACGATGCGCGATCTCTGCGCCGCCGAGAAGGTTCAGCCGCCCACGATGACGCGGATCGTGGCCGCGCTCGTCGAGGCAGGCCTCGCCGCCCGCAATCCCGACCCGAGCGACGGGCGTGTGGCGTGGGTTCGCCTGACGCCGGCGGGGCGGAAGCTGATCGACCGCGTCCGGCGCCGCAAGGACGAGTACCTCGCGAGGGCGATGCGAGACCTCGAGCCCCACGAGCTCGCGGCGCTGGAGGACGCGGCGGCGATCCTCGAGCGGATCACGGGGGGTCAGGTTTGACCCGCGTCGGCCTGACCGTCCACCGCACGTTCCACTCGATGCGGCACTCGCGGAACTTCCGCCTGTTCTCCATCGGGCAGGCGATCTCGGTCACCGGAACGTGGATGCAGATGGTGGCGACCGCGTGGCTCGTTCTGCAACTCACCGGCAGCGGGGTCGCCCTCGGCGTCGAGACGGCACTGGCCTTCGGACCCATCCTGTTCCTCGGCGCGTGGGGCGGCATGGTCGCCGACCGACACGACAAGCGAAGGATCCTCGTCGTCACGCAAACGGCGTTCGGGCTGCTCGCGCTCACTCTCTTCGTGCTCGTTGCGACCGACGTCGTCGAGCTGTGGCTGGTGTTCGCGGTTGCGCTCGGGCAGGGCATCATCACGTCGATCGACATGCCGACGCGACAGAGCTTCGTCGCCGAGATGGTCGAGCAGCGCGACCTGACGAACGCCGTCAGCCTGAACAGCGCGGTCTTTACCGGCACGCGCATCGTGGGACCGGCCCTCGCCGGCGTGCTGATCGCCGGCGTGGGGATGGAGTGGTGCTTCCTGCTGAACGGCGTGTCGTATCTCGGCGCGATCGGCGCGCTCTCGCTGATGCGCCGCGAAGAGCTCCGCCCTCAGCGTGCGCCGCGTGCCGCGCGCGCCATACGCGACGGACTGCGCTACGTGTGGCAAACGCGCGAGCTGCGACGGCCGCTCGTCCTCATGTCGGTCCTCTATCTCTTCTCGTTCAACTTCTCGGTCCTGTTCCCGCTGTTCGCTGAGCGCTCGCTCGGCGGCGACGCCGGAACGCTGGGCGCGCTGTTCTCGTTGATGGGCGTCGGATCGTTCGTGGCCGCACTCGTGCTCGCCGGACGCGCGAACGCCAACGAGCGCAGGTTGGCCGTCGCCGCGTCGGCCGTCGGTCTGATCACCCTGGTGGTCGCGTTCGCGCCCACCGCGCAGTCGGCGTTCGTGGCGATGGTCGCCCTCGGCGCAGCGGCGATCGTGTTCCTGATCACGGCCAACTCGACGCTCCAGCTCACCGCGCCACCCGAGATGCGCGGGCGCGTGATGGCGCTCTACGGCATCGTCTTCCTCGGCTCCACGCCGATCGGCGGTCCCATCGCCGGGTGGGTCGGTGAGCATCTCGGGCCGCGCGCTGGTCTCGCCGGCGGCGGCCTCATCGCGGTCGTCACTGGCGCCCTCGGGTTGTGGCTCATCTCACGGCGCGACCGCGGTGCGTCACGGGCAGCGGAGCAGATCGATCAGCCGAGCTCGCGGTCGATCCGCCAGCCAGCGTCCGTCGCTCCGCGCGATACCTCGACGACCGTGCCGTCGGCAAGCGCCAGCCGGTAGCGCATCCGCCGCTCGCCGTCTCGCTCGTCGAGCCACCGGCGTTCGACCGTTACCGGCTCCTCGGCGCCACCCCATTCGACGGCGCGCGGCTCCTCTTCCGCGCGGCCGCCCTCGTAGAAACGGATCCTGAGCTCGGGGACGCGTCCGATCCACAGCGGCAGTACGGGGGACCACAGGATGAACACGATGCCGACGAGCGCGACCGTCCACGCCTCGCCGAGCGCCGGTAGCAGCGGGATCGCCAGGAACGCGGCGACGACGCGCGATACGTTGTACGCGACGTCGTACACGGCGAACACGCGCCCGCGGTAGCCGTCGGGGAGTGCCTCCTGCACGAGCGTATCCACGGGGATCTTCTTCCACGCGAACGTCACGCCGACCGCTGCGCTCGCGAGCAGCACGCTCCACTCGTTGATCGACGTCGAGACGGCGAGGAGCGACACGCCGCCGAGGAGGAACGCGATGGCGACGATGCGCTCCTTCGTGAAGCGCTCCTCGAGCTTCCCGACCGTGATGATGCCGATCAGCACGCCGACGCCTCCGGCGCCGACGAGGTTGGAAAAGGACGCCACGCCCTGTTCGAACCGGTCGCGGAAGACGAACAGCGACAGCACCAGCACAAGGCCTTGGCCCATCTGGTCGAGCGTGATCGACGTGATCGGCCCCAGCGCCCTCGGCGTGCGCGCCAGCCGGCCGATCCCGTCGCCGAACTCACGCACGACCCGGCGGAGCTCGTCGGGCACCGCCGCCTCCGGTAGCACGTGCGGGAGGAGCGGCGTCGAGATCCGCGTGGCGATCACCGATGCGACGATCCATTCCGCTCCGGCGAGCGCGATCGCGACGCCCTTGCCGATGGCGCCCTCGCCGAGGAGGTCGACGACCCATCCGCCGGCGAACACTCCCGCGAGGAGTGCGACGGTTCCCCCCACGATCGAGATCGAGTTCGCGATGAGCAGATCCTCCGTCGGCACCACCCGAGGAATGACCGCCACAGCGGTGGCGAGGTAGAAGCGGTTCACCGAAAGCACCCACAAGACGCCGAGATAGAACGGGAGCGCCGCCGTCTCCGGGTTGAACATCGCGAGCCACACGAGCGCGGTTCGGAGGAGCGGCGCCACGACGAGGATGCGCCGTCTCGACCACCGATCGATGAACACACCTGTGAACGGCCCCACCACGGAGAAGGGCAGCAAGATGACGAGCGTCGCGATGGCGAACCCGACGGTGGTGCTCTGATCCTCCGGCGAGAAGACGACCGATGCGATGAGCGCGGCCTGAAACAGGCCGTCGGCCGACTGCGAAACCAGACGGATCGCGAACAGCCGCCGGAAGTCGGCGCTCTGGAGCGCGTCGCGGGCACGTGCGATCGTGCCCATCACGGGAGTGCCGGCTGAGGCGCTACGCTTCGACGGTCTCGCTGTCGAAGAACGCCGTCCAGTCGGCCGACGCGCTCTGGCCGTTCCCCAGGATGAACTCCTCGACCATCTCCCGCGCCGCGTCGTCGCTGAACTGGACCGGCGGCGACTTCATGAAGTACGCGCTGGGCCCGATCAGCGGACCGGCGACGCCACGATCGAGCGCGAGCTTCGCGCAGCGGACGGCGTCGATCACGATGCCGGCGGAGTTGGGGCTGTCCCACACCTCGAGCTTGAGCTCGATGTTCAGCGGCACGTCGCCGAACGCCTGGCCCTCCAGACGGATCTGCGCCCACTTTCTGTCCTCGAGCCACGGCACGTGGTCCGACGGGCCGATGTGGATGTCGTGCTTGTCGAGCTGCTTGCGCATCTGCGACTGCACCGACTGCGTCTTCGACAGCTTCTTCGATACCAGCCGTTCGCGCTCGAGCATGTTCATGAAGTCCATGTTGCCGCCGAAGTTGAGCTGGTAGGTCCGGTTCAGCTTCACGCCGCGGTCCTCGAACAGCTTGGTCAGGACGCGGTGGACGATCGTCGCGCCGACCTGGCTCTTGATGTCGTCGCCGACGATGGGAACGCCTGCGGTCACGAACCGCTGCGCCCATGTTCGGTCGGATGCGATGAACACGGGAAGGCAGTTCACGAAGGCGACGCCTGCATCGAGCGCGGCCTGCGCGTAGTGCTTGGCCGCCTCCTCGGAGCCGACCGGCAGGTAGCACACGACGACGTCGGCCTCGGCGCGGCGGAGCGCGTTCGCGATGTCGACCGGAGCGGCGTCGGACTCCTCGATCGTCTCGCGGTAGTAGCGGCCGAGCCCGTCGAGCGTTGGCCCGCGCTGAACGGTCACGCCCGTGGGCGGGACGTCGGCGAAGCGGATCGTGTTGTTCGGTTCGGAGTAGATCGCCTCGGAGACGTCGCGGCCGACCTTCTTCCCGTCCACGTCGAACGCCGCGACGACCTCCACGCCACCGACGTGGTATCCGCCGAGGTCCACGTGCATCAGGCCGGGGACCGTGGAGTCGGGCTCGGCGTCCTTGTAATAGTGGATTCCCTGGACGAGCGACGAGGCGCAGTTGCCCACGCCGACGATGGCCAGCCTGACCGTGCTCATGTCGTGCGCTCCTTCCGTCGAGCCGTGCGGGTGGAACGGCGCTTCGTTCGCCCCGTGGTCGCTTCGGTCGCTCGGCGTTCGGCCGCGATGAGACCGTTCAGCCAGGCGATGTCCTGTTCGGTCGTCTCGCGCCCGTGCTGCACGAGCGACAGGGTGTACGTGTCGCGCTGCGTCGGGAGCGACGCCGTGATCGCGTCGAGGCGCTCCTCGAGGAACGCGCGGCGGCGTTCGAGCAGCCGGATGCGGGAGTCCGGAGCGAGGTACTTGAAGAAAGCGAGGCGTACCCGGAACCGGTTGTCCTCTCCGGTCGCATCCGAACCGGCCTCCTCGAGGAGCCGGCGGAACATCGTCTCGCCCAGCTGGGTGATGCGGTAGACGTTCTTCCGGCGCCCGACCTCCTGGACGTCGAAGACCTGCTCGACGGCGCCCTGGCGCTCGAGGCGCTTGAGCGAGGGGTACAGCGAGCCGTACGAGACACGCCAGAAGCCCCCGAGCGTGTCGGTGAGGCGTTTCGAGAGCTGGTAGCCGTGCATCGATCGCTCCTTGAGGAGTCCTAGGATCGCCAGCTCCAGCACGTCGAATGACCTCCTGCCGACGGCGGGATTCGACGCCGTCGTTGCGATTCGATATATCGGTTCTCTATATCGGTCCGATATATCTACCCTTGATCCGCAGGGTCGTCAAACTCGCTAAGCGACCGGCACGCCGGTCGTTCCCCGTGGGACCGGGGCGGGGTGACGGCCGGCGGCGATCGAGAACGCGGCGGCCGCAATCCCGAGCACACCGCACGCTGCCCACGGGATCGCCTCGTTCACCGAGTAGGCGTACGTGCCGAGCACCGGTCCGACGATCCACGCGAGACCGAACATCGAGCCGAACGCGGATTGATACCGGCCCCGGGCATGCACCGGCGCGCGATCGGCGACGATGGCCGACGCGACCGGTGACTCGATCATCTCGCCCACGGTCCACAGCACGACCATGGCGACGAGCAGCGGCAGCGTGTTCGCGAACAGCAGCGTGGCGAATGCCACCCCGATCAGCAACTCGCCGAGGGCCACGACGCGGAACCGATCGTGTCGTTGTGTCCACGAGATGACCGGCAGCTCGAACAGGACGATGATGACCCCGTTCAGCGACTGCAACAGCCCGTAGGTCGACGGCGAGAACCCGGCCTCGCGGATGTGGAGCGGCAGCGTCGACACGTTCTGCGAAAACACAGCCGCGGTGACGAGCACGGCAGCGAGGAACAGCAGGAACCCTCGGTCCGCGAGGATCGATGCGCGAGCGCTCGTCAGGTGCGTCTCCTCGTGCCGTTTCGTTCGAGTTCCGTGCGGCAGCAGGGCCAGCGAGATCACGCCGAACGCGATCGACGTCGCGGCGTCGCCGACGAACACCAGGTCGAACGAACGCTCCGCGAGAAGACCGCCGAGGGCGAGACCGCCGGCCCAGCCGACGTTGATCGCCAGCCGAAAGAAGGTGAACGCCGTCACGCGCTGTTCGCTCGGCACGAGATCGGCGATCAGCGCACCGGCCGCGGGGCGATGCAGCTCGCCCATCGTGCCGATCGCGCACATCAACACGACGATCAGCGCGAGCGACTCCGCCTGCCACAGCGCGAGCGTGAGCGCTCCCGTCGAGAACATCGACAGCGCGATGGCGTTGCGACGGCCGATCCGATCGGCGAGCAGACCGCCCACGATCTGCGAGATGAGCCCGCCGAACCCGTACGCGCCGATCGCGAGACCGGCCTGTGGCGCGGAGAACCCGTTCTCCGTCAGGTAGAGCGTGATGAACGGAAGGACGAACGTTCCGAGCCGGTTGACGAGCGTCCCCGCGAACAGCACCCACGCCGAGCGCGGCAAGGCCCGGACGTTGCGACGCAGACTCGGGCGCGGCGCTTCGGGGTCGATCACCTAGCCGAGCGGAGGCTGACCGGCCCCGCCGTCGCGCTGCTGCAGGAACCGTTCGATCTCACTCACCAGCTCGTCGCCGGTCGGCAGCTCCTCGTTGTCGACGACACTCTCGAGCCGAGCGACGTACGTCGTGGAGTCCTCGTCGGCCGCGACGGCCTGGTCGAGACGCTGCCGCTGCGAGAGTGCCTCGTCGGTGAGCACGCCAAGCGGAACGGTCACCCCGAGGTGACGCTGGGCGTACTCCAGGATCGCGATCGTTGCGGCTGGGTACGTTCCGCCAACGTAGTGGGGGACCTGCGCGTAGAACCCGACTGCCGGGATCCCCCCGCCGGTCACCGCCATCTCGATCGTCGACAGCGCCGCGGACGGGACGCGAAGCAGGCCGTCGGGGCCCTGCCGTTCGTTGTCACGCAGAAGTCCGGGCTTGGACGCCGTCGCCAGGATCGGGACGGGACGAGTGTGCGGAACCGCCGCCGGGATCGCGCCGATGCTCACCCATTCCACGACACCGAGTCTCGTGGCGACCTCGAGGATGTCTGCACCGAGCTCGCGCCACCGGAAATCGGGCTCGGGGCCGGTGAGGATCAACACGTCGCGCTCGTCGACATGCACGCGCTTCATCGTCAGGTCCGGCCAGGTGAGCTCGGTGAGCGTCCCGTCCACGATGTCGAGGACGGGCCGTCGGGAGCGGTAGTCGTAGAGAAGATCGGACGCGAACGTCACGATCGGTTCGTTCTTCCCCGCGATGTGGTCCGCGGCCGCCGTCGACGCGCCTCCGGCGTCGATCCAGCCGTCGAACGCCGCCACGATCACCGGAGATTCGAGGGGCTCATCGACGTCGCGGAACCGGTACAAGGGCACGGGGCGAGGATAGCGAACGGCCCCTCGCTACCGGCTCGCCGGCGTGGTGCTCCGACGATCGAGGCGGCGAAGGGCCGCTCGGTGACCGATCCGGATCGCTACGGGGTCGAGGCGCTCGTCTCCGTCGCGGTCGGGTACGTGGTCGTTCCGCTCCACTCGCCGGCGCCGCTGCCGGTCGCGCGCATACGCATCCACGCGTATGCGCCGCCGCCGAGGGTGACGAGGAACAAGAACCACCGGCCCTTGTGTGACTTCTTCTTCTTTTCGACCTCGACG
>CALGFI010000093.1 GCA_937881155.1 uncultured bacterium
CTCGCCAATGTCCCCGCGATGGCGGGCCTTGCCGCCGGCGCGATCGTCGCGCTCCCGTTCGACCTCACCGAGCGCGCCATGCTCGGCGACGGCGGCGCGAACCTGCTCGGGTTCGCCGTCGGCGTCGCGGTCGCCGACGTGCTTGCCGATCCCTGGGTACCCGTCGCGGCCGTCGCCGCGGTCGGGCTGAACGTCCTCGCCGACACCGTGACGTTCAGCCGCGTGATCGACGCGACTCCACCGCTCCGCTGGGCCGACGGGCTCGGACGAAGGCCCTGAGCACACGCACGAACGGGCGCCGTACGGCCCTGAAAGTCGAGGAGCACGCTCGACGTGACGGCCTGCTCTGTTACGATGCCATCCCGACGTGCAGACGCCACTGGGGAAGCCGCCGGGAAAGAAGGATCCGAAGTTCATCTTCGTCACCGGTGGCGTCGCCTCCGGCCTCGGTAAGGGCATCACCACCGCCTCGCTGGGCCGCCTCTTCCGCTCCCGCGGACTTCGGGTCGCTCTCCAGAAGCTCGATCCGTACGTCAACGTCGACCCGGGGACGATGAACCCGTTCGAGCACGGCGAGGTGTTCGTGCTCGATGACGGGGCCGAGACGGACCTGGATCTCGGCCACTACGAGCGCTTCACCGGCGAGAACCTCCACCGCGGTTCCAACGTCACGACGGGCGCGGTCTACTCCGCCGTGATCCAGAAGGAACGCAGGGGTGACTACCTCGGCAAGACCGTGCAGGTCATCCCGCACATCACCGACGAGATCAAGGAGCGCATCCGCAACCACGCCGTCGCCGAGAACGCCGACGTGGTGATCGTCGAGGTCGGCGGGACCGTCGGCGACATCGAGTCGCTGCCGTTCCTGGAGGCGATTCGCCAACTGCGCAACGAGGTCGGACGCGACCGCTGCGCGTTCGTCCACGTGAGCCTGATGCCGTTCATCGGTCCGTCGGGCGAGCTCAAGACCAAACCGACGCAGCACTCGGTCAAGGAACTGCGTTCGATCGGTCTGCAGCCGGACGCGATCGTGTGCCGTTCGGACCGGGTGATCGGCCGGCACCTCAAGGAGAAGGTCAGCCTGCTGTGCGACGTGCCGATCTCTGGCGTCGTGTCCGCGCCAGATTCCGACTCGATCTATCGCGTGCCGCTCGTGTTGCACGACGAAGGGCTCGACCGTGAGCTCGCGCATCACCTGCGGATCGACGCCGATCCCGACCTGAGCGAGTGGCGCGACCTCGTCAACCGTATCGATGCCGCGTCCGAACCCGTCCGGATCGCGATCGTGGGCAAGTACGTGAACCTTCGCGACGCCTACCTGTCGGTGATCGAGGCGCTCAAGCACGGTGGGTTCCACCACGGCGCACACATCGAGATCGAGTGGATCTCGTCGGACGACCTCGAGGGCGGCGACATGCGCGAGGTCTTCGAGGGGATCCATGGGATCGTCGTCCCCGGCGGATTCGGATGGCGTGGTGTGGAGGGCAAGCTCGACGCGATCCGACATGCGCGGGAGAACGGCGTGCCGTACCTCGGTCTGTGCCTCGGCCTGCAATGTGCGGTGATCGAGTTCGCCCGCAACGTTTGCGGGCTCGACGCGGCGAACTCCTCCGAGTTCGATCCGGCCACGCCGCACCCGGTGATCGACCTGCTGCCGGAGCAGAAGAACGTGACGGATCTCGGCGGGTCGATGCGCCTCGGCGCGCAGCCGTGCCACGTTGCTCCGGGCACCAAGGCCGCCGACGTGTACGGCGAACCCGTCGTATACGAGCGGCACCGTCACCGGTACGAGGTGAATCCCGCGTACCACGAGGCGTTGTCGGGGAAGGGTCTCGTGTTCTCCGGCATGTCGCCCGATGGGCGACTCGTCGAGATCATCGAGCTCGAGGACCACCCGTTCTTCATGGCCGGGCAGTTCCACCCCGAGCTCCGCTCGCGTCCGACGAGGCCGCACCCATTGTTCCGCGACTTCATCGGTGCCGCGCTGAAGCTGGCGCGCTCCGGCGCGGTCGCGGAACCCCCGCTGGTCGTCCGCCGCTAGGTACGGCGATGCGGCGTCCGCCGGCAATGCGGCGATGACCGACGACACCTCGAGCCACGAGCCGATGTCGGCGGAGACCGTCTACGACGGTTCGATCTTCACGCTCGTGCATGAGCACTGGCCGAATGGTGAGTACGACGTCGTTCGCCACAGGGGTGCAGCCGCGGTCGTGCCGGTGACGCCCGACGGCGACGTGCTCCTCGTTCGACAGCTGCGGCCGGCGATCCGGCAAGAGCTCGTGGAGATCCCGGCTGGGCTGCTCGACGCCGCGGGGGAGGACGCGCTCGCGTGCGCGGCGCGTGAGCTGTTCGAGGAAACGGGGTACCGGCACGAGTCGATGGAGTTCATCGGGGGCATCTACACGTCCGCGGGCTACTCCGACGAGTACATCCACCTGTTCTGGGCGAGGACGTTCGCCGAGCCCGAGGCCATGCCGGAGGAGGGGATCCTGCTCGTGCGCGAGCCGTTCGCGGAGATGGCGGCCGCGGCACGCGCCGGCCGCGTCCGCGACGCGAAGACCGCGCTCGCGCTCGTCCTGACCGCGCGCAGACTGGACGCGTCATGATCCGTCCCGCGACCCGCTACGCCCGAAGCGGCGAGCTCAACATCGCGTACCAGGTCGTCGGCGACGGACCGTTCGATCTCGTCTACGTCCCGGGCTGGGTCTCGAACCTCGACCTGATGTGGGAGGAGCCGTCGTACGCGGGGCTCCTCGAGCGGTTCGCTTCGTTCTCGCGACTGATCCTGTTCGACAAGCGCGGAACGGGACTCTCCGACCCGGTGCCATTCGACCAGCTCCCGACCCTGGAGCAGCGCATGGACGACGTTCGCGCGGTGATGGACGCCGCGGGATCCGAGCGCGCCGCGCTGCTCGGTCACTCCGAGGGCGGCAACATGTGCATCCTGTTCGCGGCGACGTATCCCGACCGAGCGTCCGCGCTCGTCCTGGTGGGGTGCTACGCCAAGCGCATCCGATCCGACGACTACCCATGGGCTCCGGCGTGGGACGAGCGCATTCGTGAGATCGAGGACACGGAGCGCTCATGGGCGGACCCCGAGGTCGTACGGACGCTCTCGCCGAGCCGGGCCGACGACGCCGGGTTCGTGGCGTGGCTGACCCGGTACCTCCGCGCGTCGGCGAGCCCGAAGGCCGGGGCCGGGCTCCTGCGGATGAACTCGATGATCGACGTACGCGGGGTGCTGCCAGCGATCCGGGTGCCGACGCTGCTCGTCTACCGGTCGCACGATCGCGACGTGAACGTCGAGGAAGGACGGTACATCGCGTCGCGGATCCACGGGGCGCGCCTCGTCGAGCTACCGGGACAGGACCACCTGATGTGGACCGGCAACGCCGACGCGATCGCGGACGAGGTCGAGGACTTCTTCACCGGGACCCGCCGAGGGCCCGAACCCGACCGCGTGCTCGCGACGGTGCTGTTCACCGACATCGCCGGGTCGACCGCACGCGCCGCCGAGATCGGTGACCGCGCGTGGAAGCAGCTCATCGACCGCCACGACGAGGCCATCCGACGCCAGCTCGACCGCTGGCGCGGACGTGAGGTCGAGACCGCGGGCGACGGGTTCCTCGCGACGTTCGACGGGCCGGCCCGAGCGGTGAGATGTGCGACGTCCGTCGTCGACGCGGTGCGCGAGCTCGGCCTCGAGGTCCGTGCGGGCGTTCACACCGGCGAGGTAGATGTCGCTGACGGCAACGTGCGCGGGATCGCCGTCCACATCGGATCACGCGTCGCCGCGCTTGCGGCTCCGGGTGAGGTGCTCGTTTCAAGGACGGTCGTCGATCTCGTCGCCGGTTCGGGGATCGCGTTCACCGATCGGGGTGAGCACTCGTTGAAGGGTGTGCCCAACGTGTGGCAGCTGTTCGTCGTGGAGCAGGGCCGACACGCCGGGTAGGCTTTGCCGGAGGGCGCAACCGCTTCCACCTCCGCGAAAGGGGCGTCGTGATCGTCGGGGTCCCCAAGGAGCTGAAGGACAACGAGTACCGCGTCGCGCTCACGCCCGAGGGCGCGAGGGAGCTCACGCGCGCGGGCCACGAGGTCCTGATCGAGGATGGCGCCGGCGAGGGCTCCTCCATCCCGCAGCAGCGATACGAACGCGCCGGAGCCGACGTCGTCGGCGGCGCCGACGAGCTCTGGTCGAGCTCAGACATGATCCTCAAGGTCAAGGAGCCGATCCCGGAGGAGTATCCACGCCTCCGCGAGGGTCAGATCCTGTTCACCTACCTTCACCTGGCCGCGAGCGCGGACCTCACGAAGACGCTGCTCGAGCGGAAGGTCTCGGCCGTCGCCTACGAGACCGTTCAGCTGCCCGACGGACGGCTGCCGTTGCTCGCCCCGATGAGCGAGATCGCCGGACGGATGGCGCCGCACGTCGCGGCGAGATTGCTCGAGAAGGAGTACGGCGGCCGGGGCGTGCTCATGGGCGGCGTCTCCGGCGTTCGTCCGGCGCGGGTGCTCGTGCTCGGGGCCGGCATGGCCGGCTCGAACGCCGCGGTGATCGCCGCTGGTATGGAGGCCGAGGTCCTCGTCGTCGACAAGAACCTCGACAAGCTCCGTTTCGTCGACACGATCCATCGCGGCCGCATCACGACGCTGATGTCGGACCAGCTGACCCTCGAGCAGCGGGTTCGGGACGCCGACGTCGTGATCGGGGCGGTGCTCATCCCCGGTGCACGCGCGCCGAAGCTCGTGTCGGAGGAGATGGTCGCGTCGATGCGCGCGGGGTCCGTGGTGATCGACGTCGCGATCGACCAGGGCGGGTGCATCGAGACGGCGCGCATGACGACGCATTCGGATCCCACCTACGTCGTACACGGCGTGGTCCACTATTGCGTCGGCAACATGCCCGGAGCCGTGCCGAACACCTCGACTTACGCGCTGACGAACGTGACGCTGCCGTACGCGCTCGACGTCGCGACGAAGGGTCTCGAGCAGGCGGTGCGCGAGGATCCCGCGCTCGCCCTCGGGGTCAACGCGTACGCCGGCGCGCTCACCAGCGACGCCGTCGCCGAGGCGCACGACGTTGCGTACACGCCGCTCGCGGACGCAGGCGTCGGCTGAGCGCGGAGTCGCTCCGTGCGCGACGATGTTTCGTCTCAGATCGAGCGGTTCCTCGATCATTTGACGGTCGAACGCGGTCTGTCGCGCCATACGATCGCGGCATACCGGCGCGACCTGGGCCGGTACGCGGAGTTCTTGCGGCGCCGTCGCGTCGACGACGCGACGGAAGTCACGGCGCGGAACGTAACGGCGCACATCGCGGGAGTGTCGTCGTCGACCCACGGAGACGGCGTGCCGTACCGTGCGACGTCGGTCGTGCGTGCGCTGTCGTCGATCCGAGCGTTCCACCGATTCCTGATGCGCGAGGGTGAGGCCGACGTCGACCCGACCGCCGGCGTGATCCGTCCGAGGCTCCCGCGGCGCCTTCCCAGACCGCTGTCGGTCGACGACGTGGGGAAGATCCTGGCGCAGCCGGGTCATACCACGGCGCAGGGCATCCGCGACCGAGCGGTCCTCGAGACGCTGTACGGCGCGGGACTGCGCGTCTCGGAACTGGTCGGTCTGGACGTCGACGACGTGGACCTGGAGGAGGGTCGCGTTCGCGTTCTCGGGAAAGGGAGCAAGGAGCGGGACGTTCCGCTCGGCCGGTACGCGCGGGACGCGATCGCCGCCTACCTCACACGCGTCCGCCCCGAGATCGCGACGGCCCGCTCGCGGTCGGCTTTGTTCCTGAACCTCCGAGGGGGCCGACTCACGCGACAGGGATGCACGGGCGTCCTCGAACGACACGCCGCCGCGGCGAGGATCCGAGCGCGCGTGAGCCCGCACACGCTCCGGCACTCGTTCGCAACGCACCTACTCGAGGGTGGCGCGGACGTGCGCGTCGTGCAGGAGCTGTTGGGACACGCGAGCGTCGCCACCACGCAGGTCTATACGCTGGTATCGAAGGAACACCTGCGAGAGGTGTACTTCAGCTCGCACCCCCGAGCGCGGTCGAGCGAGCGGAGCGTGAAGGGAGGGGGAGGCCGTGTTGGAGCCGTCGAAGCTGGCGGAGCTCCGCGCTGAGCTCGAGCAGCAGCGAGAGAACCTGCGCAAGGAGATCGTCGAGCAGGGGGGCGACCCCGACTCCGACGACGCCGCGATCGACGTCGAGCGTGGATTCGCCGACAGCGCGCACAGCACGGCCGAGCGCGCGCGGTTGTTGTCCGTGATGAAGGCCCTCCGCTCCAATCTTCGTTGGGTCGACCGCGCCCTCACGAAGATGGAGCTCGGCACGTACGGCACGTGCGAGCGGTGCGGGAACCCGATCGGCCTCGAACGGCTCGAGGCGCTGCCGTGGGCGATCCTGTGCATCGACTGCAAGCAGAAGGGCGAGGGCCGCTGACCACTCCCGAGTCGGCGCGGCTCGTTCCCCGCGTCCTGATCGTCGTGTGCGATTCGTTCGGCGTGGGAGACGCGCCGGACGCCGAAGCGTACGGCGACGAGGGATCGAACACGCTCGGCAACACCGCCAAGGCGGTCGGCGGCATCGTCGCGCCGAACCTGGGGAGCCTCGGGCTGGGGATGCTCACCGACATCGTCGGTGTGGAACCGGGCGCCGAGGCCGGCACGGCGCACGGTCGGCTCACGGAGCGATCCGCCGGCAAGGACACGACGACGGGTCACTGGGAGATGTCGGGCATCGTCCTCGACACACCGTTCCCCCTGTATCCCGACGGGTTCCCGCCGGAGGTGATCGAGCCGTTCGAGCGCCAGATCGGACGCGAGGTCCTCGGCAACATCCCAGCGTCGGGGACCGAGATCATCGCCGGTCTGGGCGAGGAACACCTTCGAACCGGTCGCCCCATCGTGTACACGAGCGGAGACTCGGTCTTCCAGATCGCCGCGCACACCGACGTCGTCAGCCTGCAACAGCTGTACGAGTGGTGCCGCGTGGCGCGGCG
>CALGFI010000094.1 GCA_937881155.1 uncultured bacterium
ATGTCGATACTCGACCGCACGACGTTGATCGGCATCGCCCACGCCGAGCGCGAACGCCTCGGCCGCACGATCCAGTACACGCCGCCGGCCGCGTGGGATGCCGACAGCGTCTGCGCGGGGTGGCGGAACCGCGACATCGTGGCGCATCTCGCGGCGCAGGACACCGCTGCTGCGCAGCTCGTCGGCGACGAGCCCGCCGAGGAGTTCGACATGTTCCGGGAGGCGAACGGCGGCGAGCTGTGGGTGAACGGCTTCAACGAGTGGGCGATCAAGGTGCGAGACGAGCGACCGACGCGTCAGCTGATCGCCGACTGGGGGCGAGCGGCCGAGACGTTCCTCGAGCTCTGCACGCGGCTGGACGACGACGAGTGGCGAACCAAGCGCGTCGACTGGGTCGCGGGCTCGATCGGCGTCCGGTACCTCGTGCAGTCGCGGACGATCGAGTGGTGGATCCACGGCGAGGACCTCCGCGAGGGCGCGGGGCTCGAACCCAACTACCAGCACTGGCCGGTGTACCTCACGAACGATCTGGCCATCCGGATGCTGCCGTTCTCACTCGGACAGGCCGGGCTGTCGTTCCCCGGACGGAGCGTGCAGGTGGAGCTCGAAGGTATCGGCGGGGGCACGTGGCACTGGGGCCTCGCTCCGCGCGAGACGCCGGCCGCGGACAAGAAAGCAGATGCGTACATCGCCGGGCGCGCCACCGCGTTCGCGCTCGTCGCGGCACGCCGTCACCCCGCTGAGACGTTCCTTGACGAAGGCGAGCTCGTCGTCGGGGGCGACGAGGAGCTCGCGCTGACGCTGCTGCAGCACCTTCGGGCCTTCGTCGAGTAGCCCGCCGGGCGGGCCAAGAGTTCGCAAACCGAACCTGTTTGCGCACCTCCGCCCCAGGACTGCTGAGGCCACGGATCCGTCTCACCCGTACACCCCTCCGAGGCCGCGTCGAGAGATCGGATGGGACTGGGTGGGTTAGCGTGCTGAACGTGCGAACACGCGGAACGGGGTCGGACGCCGCGCTGATGCGCGCGTTCGCCGCGCGTGATCCCGCGGCCGCGGAGGAGGTGTTCGACCGGTTCGCCTCACGCGTGTACGGGCTGGGAATCGTGATGCTCGGGAGCGACGCCGCCGCGCAGGATCTGGTCCAGGACACGTTCGTCAAGCTGTGGCGCGGCGCAGCGCGCTACGACCCAGCGCGCGGGAGACTCGAGACGTGGGTGCTGCTCGTCGCTCGAAGTCTCGCCATCGACGCGCTTCGTCGCCGCGTCCTCGAGGTGCGCGTGGCGCAGCGGACAGCGCCGCCGCGTGAGGCGTCGGACGAGCCCGGGCCGGATCAGCGCGCTGAGACGCTCGACATGTCCGAGCGGGCCCGGCGTGCGATGGCAGCGCTCACGGACGGACAACGCGCGGCGCTCGAGCTTGCGTACTTCGGCGGGAAGACGAGCGCCGAGGTCGCCGAGCTCGAGGGCATCCCGCTCGGCACGGCCAAGACGCGCATCCGCACGGCCCTGTTGAAGCTTCGCGACGCGCTTCAGGAGCACCCGTGACGTGTGACGAGGTACGCGAGCAGCTGGCAGAGCACCTCCTGGGAACGCTCCAACCCGACGAGGACGCGTCCGTGCGCCGCCACGTTCGTGGCTGCGCAGCCTGCCGCGCCGACATGGCCACCCTCGCGGACGGCGTCAGCACGCTCGCCGCGGCCTCGCACGACGTGACGCCACCCGCCGAGCTGCGAAGGCGCGTCCTCGCGGTTCTGGACGAAGAGTGGTCCGAGCCGGAGCGAGAGTCGCCGCGCAAACGCGTGGCTCCGCGCACGTGGCGTGTCGCCGCGGCCCTCGCATTCGGCCTTGTGCTGGCGTGGGGAGCCATCGCAACGATCACGGCCTTCGGTCTCCGAGAGGACGCCGGTCGCTACCGCGCGTTCCTCGACGCGCTCGGTGGAGAGGACGTCCGAGCTGCGGAGTTCCGAGCGGTCGGTCCGGAGGAGCTCGACGGCGAGGTGGTCGTCTACGAGTCGGAACATGGGATGTCGTGGGTCCTCGTTCTCGTGCGCGCTCCCGGTCGCCAGGAGGACGCGTTCGTCACCATGACCGCGGGCGAGCGGCGCATCGATCTACATCCGATGGAGTTCGGGCCGAGCGGCGACGGCTCCACGTGGCTGGTTACGTCGAGCGACCTGAGTGCGTTCGACACCGTCAACCTGTGGGATGACAGCGGCCTGATGGCGTCAGCCGAGATCGATCGAAGCTGACGGGACTACCTGGTGACGACGAGGCGCTTGATGGCGCGCGGAACGGCTCCGAACCGGTACTTGTACGAGTAGTCCCCCTTCAGCAGGTCGAACACCGAGCAGCCGCCTTCGATGGCGATGCGGACGTCCTCGGCTACGAGCACCATGCCCGGGGCGGCGGACTCGTACGCGCGATCGAACGCCGAGTTGTACAGGTAGTACGTGCCCTCGTAGCGGAAGCCGATCGTTCCGGCGAGCTTCCGATGGCCCTCCGCTTCGATGAACGTCAGGTTGTAGATCCCCCGGGGAACGAACGCCTCGCCCAGCCGGCGGAAGAAGATTTCCATCCCCGGCTGCATGAACACGCCCTTGGGGCCCTCGCTCGTTCGGTGCAGTTCGACGAACGCGTCGAGGTCGCGGTCGAGCGTCTCGGCCGTCGCCAGACAGATGTGCCATGGGCCGATCGCGGATTCAAGCCGACGCGCCTTGCGCTTGATCTCGTGGCGGAGCTTCGACGGCAGCTGCGCGAGGTACTCGTCGAACGAGCCGGGAAGCGTGAGGAACGGCGCCACGCCGTTCTTGTCGTCGGTCACCTCTGTTGAGAACCCCTGCGCCGCCGCCGCTTCGTGCAGCAGCTCGAGCCACGGGCGATCCTCGGGCAGCCCGCGTAGGTCGGCATCGGTCCATCCGTCGAGCCGATCGAGCGCGGCGAACAGCTCCTTGGCCACCGTCGTCTGCGCCTCGGGCAGTGCGACGGGACCCAAGTAGTCGGTCACCTCGGTGCCTCCGAGGAACCTCAGCGTCGTTCCGATCCGCTCGAACGCGACTGCGCCGACCGGCGCCCCGTCATCCTCAGCGAACGCCAACAGCAGCGCGTCGGTGTACCGGCCGAACTCCTCCCAGTACAGCTTCAGGTACTGCGGGGTATGGAAGAACGTTCCCGCCGGATCGACGGTTGCGATGCCCGACCAGTCGCGTCGAACGAAGTCGCGAGGATCCTCGGAGAAGACGATGTCCACGATGTACGGCTTTCGACGCCCGGGCTCGTCGCGACCCTACCAGGACCCTCCGCCGCCACCGCCTCCACCGCCCCCCGAGAAGCCCCCGCCGCCGGAGAAGCCGCTCCCGCCGGAGCCGGACGGCGTCGCGCTGATCACGCCACTCGTCGACACGGCGAACGAGTCGATGCTGTCGGCGAACGCAACGTACGCGAACGGTCGCGTGCTGACGTACCAGCTCATGTCACCGGCTTGCTCGGCGCCGAGCGACTCGAACGTCTTCGCCCACTTGTCGGTGACGCCGAAGACGACCGCGTACGGCAGGTACTTCGTGAACACGTTCTCCTGTTCGGCCCACTTGGCCAGGTGTTCGTCGGCCGTTTCCACGACGCGGCGGAACCCGGTGATCCGCCGCGTGAGCGCCGTGCCCGTCCCCGTCCGCGCCGGCATGCGCTTCGCGCCGACGAGAAGGAGCAGTCCTCCGATGACGATCGGGATCCCCAGGAGCGCGAGCTTCGTCCTCCACGCGAGCAGCACCGTGATACCGATCCCGGCGAGGAGCGCGACGATGCCGATGCCGACCCACGTCTGCCGCACCTTGTCGGGACGGCGGAAGAACCACTTGCGCCGGACGACCTCGTCGTAGAGCGCGTCCTTGACGCGATGCAATCGCGTGGCGAACTTCTTGCGCAGATCCGACAGCTCGACCTCGTCGCCGTCTTCGAACAGCCCGTCGAGCAACGAACGTTCGTACGGCAACAGCCCATCGGTCTCGGCGGGCAGTCGGGTGAGCCGCCAGTCGGGCTTGCCGAGGATCCACTTCTTCTCGAGCTCCTCGATCACGAGGAACTTCCGGACGGCGAGGTCGACGATGGTGGCCGAGACGTCGAGCGTGTTCGCCTCCTCGTCGATCAGCGTGCCGACCTGACCGGGACGAAGGCCGTCGGGCGGGGCGAACTCAACGGGTGCGTTCCCGTCCTCGAACAGGGGAACCGCCTGAGTCGGTCCCCCCGGCGGGCCGCCCATGACCTGTTCGACCTGGGATCCCGAGAAGCGCACGTCGCGCCCGCGCCGCCACGCGAACCGCGAGAACCCGGCTACGACAGCGGCGAGCAGCGCGAGCGAGGCGACCAGCGTCAGCGGCGTCACGGAGAACGCGCGCGGCAGGCTCCACCGCTCCTCGAGGATGGGGAGGGCGTTCGTCACGGTGCCCGGCGGGAGGGCGGCCACGATGGACATCCCCGTGAAGGCGTCCAGTCCCTCCTGGACGAACGTCGCAACGCCGTCCTTCGTCCGCGCCCGGTCGCACTCGAGCGTCGAGCCGAACGGGCCCTGGAAGCACGCGACGCGCTCGATCGGACCAGGACCCGCGACGCGGACGCGCATCTCGCCGATCGGTTGCTCCCAATCGTCGCCGATCGCGTTCCAGTACAGCTCCTGATGCGTGGGGAAGTCGTTGAGCGCTCCGTCCACGACGTACGAGATCGAGTAGGTGTGGCGTCCGGTGATCGTGACGTCGGGATCGCCGATCCGGATGACGAAGTGGCCGCCTTCCTCGCTCGTCTGGACGTCGCTCGGCGTATCCTGCGATGTCCGGACCGAGACGAGCTCGATGGGGTACACGCGGTCGAACTCGTCGTCGTACGGAACGCGGTTGGGGATGGTTCGGAAGATCCCGTGACGCGGGACGTCGCCGAAGTCCTGCACGATCGTCTCGGCGACGGCGATCGAGCCGTCGGACTCGATGTCGATGCGGACGTCGAATCGCGGCGTCGACTCCGTCGCGAAGCCCTGCGCGCCCGCGCTCGGTGGAACCCCGAGCGCGACAGCCGCGAACGCAAGCGTCGCCGCGAGGAGCAACCGCACGCGCTTCACGAGTGCGAAGCCTAGAGCGGTCCGGCGCCGATGGCGCGGAAGCGGCTCCACAGATAGCCTGCGCGTTCGTGGAGGAGCAGCCGCGTCTGTACCGCGATCTCGCGGAGTGGTGGCCGTTGCTGTCGGCGCCCGAGGACTACGCAGACGAGGCGAACGAGTATCGCGAGATCATTCTCGAGACGGCGACGATCCCGGTTCGTGAGGTGCTCGAGCTGGGGTCGGGCGGCGGGAACAACGCGTCGCACATGAAGAAGGCGTTCTCGCTCACGCTCGTCGATCGCTCCCCCGGGATGCTCGAGGTCAGTCGCCGGCTGAACCCCGAGTGCGAGCACGTCGAGGGCGACATGCGGACTGTTCGGTTGGGACGCACGTTCGACAGCGTGTTCGTGCACGACGCGATCGCGTACATGACGACCGTTGATGACCTTTTCGCGGTGTTCAGAACGGCATTCGAGCACTGCCGCCCGGGCGGTGCGGCGCTGTTCGTCCCGGACTCGGTGACCGAGACGTTCTACGAGACCACCGACCACGGCGGTCACGACGGTCCCGATCGCGCGCTCCGCTACTTGGAGTGGACCTACGACCCCGATCCCGGCGACACGACGGTTCGGATGGACCTCACGTACGTCTTCCACGAGCCCGACGGCTCGGTGCACTCGGAGCTCGACAGCCACCTGTGCGGCCTGTTCCCGATCCAGACGTGGCTCGCCGGCATGCGCGACGCCGGGTTCGGCGACGTGCGGAAGGTCGACCTCACGGCGGACGAGAGCCGTGTCGGGCAGACCGGGTTCGTCGGGGTTCGGGCTGCTGCCGTGCCGAGGTCGCCGCGTCGGTCCTAGTGGGCTGCCGCTGCGCTACTTGAGCCCTGGGAGAGCGCCTCCTGTAGGACGTCCCAAGCAAGGACGGCGCACTTCACCCTGATCGGATACTTGACGACGCCCTTCAGCGCCACCAGCTCGCCGAAAGCGTCCTCGTCGGGTTCGACGTCGCCGGAAAGCATCCCCCGAACGTTCGCCGTGAGCTCCTCGACCTCGCCGACCGTCTTGCCCGCGACGGTCTCCGTCATCATCGACGCGGAGCTCTGACTGATCGAGCAGCCCTGGCCGACGAACGACACCTCCCGGAGCTTCCCGTCCTCGGCGTCCGCGAACACGGTGATCTCGTCGCCGCAGAGCGGGTTGTTCTTGGAGTGGGTGAGCGCCGCGCCGGGCATCTCGCGCTTGTTCCGCGGGTTCTTGTAGTGATCGAGGATGACTTCCTTGTAGATGTCGTCGAGCGCCACCGGTGTCCTTCCTAGGCTCCAAAGACGTCGTCGGCCTTGCCGAGCGCGTTCACGAGCGCGTCGACCTCACGCCGGGTGTTGTAGACGTAGAAGCTCGCGCGTGTCGTCGCCGCCACGTTGAACCGCCGCATGACCAGCTGGTTGCAGTGATGCCCAGCGCGAACCGCGATCCCCTCTTCGTTCAGTACCGTCGCCACGTCGTGCGGGTGGACGTCGCGATAGACGAAGCTCACCGCGCCGCCGCGCTTGGAGACATCCACTGGGCCGACGATCCGCGCGCCTGCGTCTTGAAGTCGCTCGATCGCGTACGCGGCGATCTCCTCCTCGTGCGCGCGGACGTTCTGCATGCCCAGCGCCTGCAGGTAGTCCACCGCGGCGGCGAGTCCGACCTCCTGCGCGATGTTCATCGTTCCACCCTCGAACTTGCCCGGCACGTCGTTCCACGTCGAGTACTCGCGGTAGACCTCGTGGATCATGTGCCCGCCGCCGATGAAGGGGTCCATCTCCTCGAGCAGCTCGCGCTTGGCGTAGAACCCGCCCGACGCCGTCGGCCCGAGCATCTTGTGTCCCGAGATCGTCAGGAAGTCACAGTCGAGCACGCGCACGTCCACCGGTACGTGCGGCACGAGCTGTGCGCCGTCCACGACGAGCACCGCGCCGACCGCATGCGCCGCGTCGGCGAGGAGATGCACCGGCGTGAGCGTTCCGAGCGAGTTGGACATGCCGGTGACGGCGAACACCTTGGTTCGATCGGTCAGCGACGACTCGAGCGTCGACAGATCGATCAGCCCGTCGTCGGTGATCGGCAGGTATCGGAGCGTCGCGCCGGTCGCCCGGGCGGCGAGCTGCCACGGCACGATGTTGGAGTGGTGCTCCATGTCCGTGAGGAGGATCTCGTCGCCCTCCTTGAGGAACTTCCTGCCCCACCCGTGCGCGATCGCGTTGATCGATTCCGTCGTGCCGCGGTTGAAGATCACCGTCGCGGGGTCCGTCGCGCCGATGAACGACGCGAGCTTGACCCGCGCCTCCTCGTAGAGCTCGGTCGCTTCCTCCGAGAGCATGTAGATACCGCGGTGCACGTTGGCGTTGTGGCGCTCGTAGAACTCGCGCTCGGCGTCGATCACCGCGCGAGGCTTCTGCGACGTCGCGGCGGAGTCGAGGTACACGAGCGGCTTGTCGCCGACGGTTCGTGACAGGATCGGGAAGTCCGCGCGGATGCGCTCGACGTCCAGTCCCGCCTTTCGCTGCTCGGTTACCGCCACGTCGTCAGTGCTCCTCAGTCGGCGGACGCCGGCACGGTCTCGAGCCCGAGCTCCTTGCGGACGCCCTCGTAGCCCTTCTCCTCGAGCTCCTGCGCGAGCTCCTTGCCGCCAGACTTCACGATACGCCCGTCGAGCATGACGTGGACGAAGTCCGGCGTGATGTAGTTGAGGATCCGCTGGTAGTGCGTGATCAGCAGCACGCCAAGGTTCGGTCCGATGAGCTGCGCGACGCCGTTCGCGACGGCCTTCAGCGAGTCGATGTCGAGCCCCGAGTCCGTCTCGTCGAGCACCGCGATCTCGGGCTCCAGCACCGCGAGCTGCAGGACCTCGTTCTTTTTCTTCTCCCCGCCCGAGAAACCTTGGTTCACGTAGCGCTGGACCATCGCGTCCTCGACGCCGAGGAGGTCCATCTTCTCCTTCATGTGCTTGCGGAACGCGAGCGCACTGATCTCATCACCCTTGACGTTCTTGTACGCGGTCCGAAGGAAGTTCACGACCGAGACGCCTGGGATCTCGACCGGATACTGCATGGCGAGGAACAGCCCCCGCTCGGCACGCTTGTCGGCGGTGAGACGGGTGATGTCTTCGCCCTTGAACAGCACGTGTCCCGCCGTCACGGCGTAGCCGGGTCGGCCCATCAGCACAGCCGCGAGCGTCGACTTGCCCGAGCCGTTCGGGCCCATTAGCGCGTGCGTCTCGCCCTGCCGGACGACCAGGTCGATCCCCTTCAGGATGTCCTTACCCTCGACGGACGCCTCGAGGCCCTTGATCTCGAGCGTCGCCGCTTCGGTCGTCATGTCTGTCGTCGTCATCCCTCTGCCACCTCGATCATCACATCGCTGTTCTCCACTTTGACCGGGAAGACGTCCACGGGCTGGGTCGCCGGGAGCGTCCGCGGCCTGCCCGTGTTGAGGTCGAACGTCGACCCGTGCTTCGGGCACTCGACCGTTTCGAAGTCCGCGTCGACATCCCCCTCGTCCAAGAAGTAGTGCGCGTGCGAGCAGATCGCGTCCACCACGCGGAAACCTTCTTCGCCAAGATTCACCACGGCGTACGGCCGATGGTCGAGCTCGAAGCGCCGGACCTCGCCCTCGGGAACGTCGTCCACGCCGCAGATACGAACGAGCGTCACGTTCACAGCCCCCTCGCCAGCTCGTCCTCGATCGCCGCGACGAGGCCATCACGCACCTCGGGCAGCTCGACGCGGTCGAGCACCTCCTGGAAGAAGCCGAACACGATCAGCCGCTGCGC
>CALGFI010000095.1 GCA_937881155.1 uncultured bacterium
TTGGACGAGGACACCGCGATGGCCACGCTCGGAGCGGTGCTGAAGGACCACGACGACCAGGAGCTCGCGACGCCGCGCCTGGCCGAGGTCGTCGGCTCCGACGAATAGCCGATGGGCGTCGAGGCCGACGCGCTCGAGCGACTCATCGGGTTCGGACGCGAGCTTCGCCACCGGGGCCTCAACGTCGGAACGGGCCGGATCGTCACGTTCTGCAGGAGCGCAGCCGCGCTCGGAGCCCTCGACCGAACCGGTCTGTATTGGGCCGGCCGCTCCTCGTTGATCTCGAGGCCCGAGGACGCGCAGGCGTTCGACGCCGCCTTCGATGAGTGGTTCCGCGAGGGCATCCGGATCGAGCTCGACCTCAGCACGCACGTGCCCGGAGCGGGGATCGAACGCGACCTCGACGAGCTTCAAGGCCTCACGGTCGACGACGACCGCGTGGTCGCCAAGGACTGGCATGCGCTCGACGAGAGCGACGAGCCGGAGGGCGAGGCCGCGATCCGCATCGTCGCAAGCGCGGTCGAACTGCTTCGCGAGAAGTCGTTCGCCGATCTGACCGAAGAGGAACGCCTGCGCGTGGCCCGCGTGATCCGTCGGCTCGCCGTTGCCGTCCCCAGGCGACGGACGCGACGCTTCCGACCGACGCCCGGCGGAGCGCGGTTCGACGTGCGGCGAACGCTGCGTCGTTCGCTTCGGACCCAAGGTGAGCCATTCCATCGCGCCTGGCGCGATCGCGGCGTCAGGACGAGACCGCTCGTGCTCATCCTCGACGTCAGCGGTTCGATGTCGCCGTACGCGCGCGCGCTGCTGCAGTTCGCCTTCGCGGCGATGGCGGCGGGACGACGCGTCGAGGTGTTCTGCTTCGGAACCCGACTCACTCGGGTGACACGGACGCTGCGGACGAAGGACCCGGACCGGGCGATGCACGAGATCGGACGGCAGGTCGCTGACTGGGAGGGCGGAACGAGGATCGGCGCGTCGCTGAAGACCCTGCTCGACGAGTGGGGGCAACGCGCGGCGCTTCGCGGCTCGGTCGCGGTGATCTGCTCGGACGGGCTCGAGCGCGGCGAACCCGAACTGCTCCGCGTTCAGATGGCGCGGCTTCGAAGGCTCGCGCACCGGGTCGTGTGGGTGAACCCGCTGAAGGGGAGCCCGAGGTACGAACCGCTCGCGCGAGGGATGGCCGCTGCGCTGCCCTCGATCGACGTGTTCCTCCCGGGTCACAACCTCGAGAGCCTCGAGGAGCTCTCCCGCGCCCTCGCCGACTGACGCCTTCTGGCGCTGCGGCGTGACTACGATGACGGAGATGGATCAGCCGGAGGAACGCCCCGCATCGGTTCGACGGATGGGGCGGCTCACCGAGCCTGCAGACGAAGACCTCCTCACGTACGGCGGATACCTCGCCGTCCCGGAGCTCCTCGCGCTCCAACGCCTTCGATCCGATCCGCCGGTGCACGACGAGCTCCTGTTCATCACCGTCCACCAGGCGTACGAGCTCTGGTTCAAGCAACTGATCTTCGAGCTCGAGTCGATCCGCGACCGGTTGATCGACGGCGATGCCGAACGGGCGCGGCACTACCTCACGCGCGTGCACGCGATCGAGCGCGTGCTGATCGAGCACATCGAGGTGCTCGAGACGATGACGCCGCAGGACTTCCTGGAGTTTCGCTCGCTGCTCTCACCGGCGTCGGGGTTCCAGTCGGCGCAGTTTCGAGAGGTCGAGTTCATATCGGGCCTGAAGGACCGCCGCTACCTTCGCGAGCTCGCGGCCACGCCCGAAGAGGTCGAACGACTCAAGCGTCGCATGGACGAGCCGACCGTCTGGGACGGGTTCGTCGCGCTCCTCGAGTCGAACGGCCTACCGATGCCCGAGGACGACGAGGGCGCGCGGCGCGACAGCCTTCTGCAGATAGCTCGCGAGCCCAAGCGCGCTCCGCTGTTCGGCGTCGCCGAGCGACTGCTCGACCACGACGAGGCGTTCGCGGAATGGCGCTACCGCCACGTGCTCATGGTCGAACGCGAGATCGGCGCGAAGGAGGGGACGGGGGGTTCGGCGGGAGTCGAGTACCTTCGCTCGACGCTGCACAAGCGCTTCTTCCCGGAGCTGTGGGGACTGCGCTCGCACCTCTAGAGAGCGCGCTTCGCGACGTACTGATCGATGAGCTCGTGAAGGCGCTCGCGTCCGAACGAGTCGTCGTGACCACCGTGGACGATCCGAACGGGGAGATCGAGCAGCCGGCGCATGCTGGCCACGTAGTCCTCGATGTTCGACTCCGGCATCTCGTCGAGGAGCACGCCGCTCTCGTACACGCAGTCGCCCGAGAACAGGGTGCCGGTCTGTTCCTCCCACAACCCGATCTCGCCCGGCGTGTGTCCGGGGAGGTGGAGGACCGTGAACCGTCGATCGCCGAGGTCGAACACGTCACCCTCGTCGAGGACGCGCGTCGCCGCCGCGGGGTGGACCCGGTAGTCGCCGACCTCGAACCCCTCGTGCGGCAGGGCCGTGAGCAACGACTGACCAACGTCGTAACCTCCGAGCTCCTCGGGCGGGTAGTCCTCGATGCGAAGGCTGGCGAACCCCTCCGCGTTCGCGACCGACTCGGCGTCGTCGCGGTGAACGGCGACCTCATCGAACTCGTGGAGACCACCGGTGTGATCGAAGTGGCGATGCGTGGCGACGGCGACGGCCGGCCGCTCGAACAGCTCGTCGAGCTGCTCGCGGAGCGAGGCGATCCCGAGACCGGTGTCGACGAGAAGGTCCCGTTCGCGCCCGCGAACCAGGTACATGTTCCCGCGCAGGAACGGGTCGACGTGAGGCTCGACGATGCGGATCACGCCGTCGTCGACCGTCTCGTGGTCGAACCAACGGTCGGCGACGCGCATCGCGCGGGATCGTAGCGATTTGACGGGCCGTGCCGGCGCGGGATAGGACCCGGCTGTTGCGGTCGAGAGGAGGTTCGCATGGCCACGGACCTGTCGGTGTCCGTCAAGGACGAGCCGGGCGGGCTCGCAGGGGTCGCGAAGGCGCTGGGCGACGCGGGCGTGAACATCGAGGGACTGGCGGGGCTCGGTGGCGGCGGCGCCGGTCACATCCATCTGCTCGTGGAGGACGCCGGCAAGGCGCGGTCCGCGCTCGAGGGGGCCGGTTACTCGATCGACGGCGAGCGCGAGGCACTGGTGCTGGACGTCGCGGGTGAGGATCGTCCCGGCTCGCTCGCCATGATCGCCGGCAAGGCGTCGGACGCGGGCGTCAACCTCACGGCGTGTTACGCCGCGACTCGTTCACGAATCGTGCTGGTCTCGGACGACGTCGCGGCACTGCGGAAGGCGGTCGGCGGGTAGACGTCGGTTCAACTCGAGCGAGGGCCGTTCCCCTCGGACGCCTGATAGGCGCGGTCGAGCAGCTCGATGGGGTGAACGACGCGGACGTCCGCGCCGAGCTCGTGCACGCCGGCCTCGATCTGCATCGTGCACCCCGGGTTCGCGCTGGCGACGACGGCCGCGCCGGTCGACACAACTGCCTCGGCCTTCCGCCTGCGGAGCTCCGACGACATCTCGGGCTCGACGAGGCTGTAGAGACCCGCAGCGCCGCAACAGAC
>CALGFI010000096.1 GCA_937881155.1 uncultured bacterium
TGTACCGCGTGTTCCGCCGTCGCGACTGGCTGTAGCGATGTGCCGGGCGTTGAAGGTTCTGTGCGTCGCCGAAACCCCCACGGCGCTGGCCGAGCTGAAACGGGCGGCGGTCTCGGCCGAGTGGGAGCTCACGCCCGGAGCGACCGACGAGGCGGATGCCCTCGCACAGGTGCACGAGGAGCGACCGCACGTGCTCGTGCTCTTCGGCCCGTTCGGCGGACTCGCCCGCGCCGCGCTCGATGCCTACCCCTCGATCAGGATCCTGGCAGACCGACCGCTGCCGGTCCCGAGCGTGGTCGTGTCCGCGCTCGACGAGGTACGCGCCGCCGTGCTCGGCCGTCCCGCGGGCGGTCCCGTTCGGTAGCCCCGTCGGTACGATGAGGTCGTGCCCACCAAGGTCCTGCTCGCCGCCCCTCGCGGCTACTGCGCCGGCGTCGAACGCGCCGTCGAGGCCGTCGAACGCGCCCTTCAAACGCACGGGGCGCCCGTCTACGTTCGAAAGCAGATCGTGCACAACGCGCACGTGGTCCGCGACCTCGAGAACAAGGGCGCGGTCTTCGTCGACGAGGAGACCGAGGTTCCCGAGGGCGCCGTCGTCGTTCTCTCGGCGCACGGCGTGGCTCCGGAGGTGCACCAAAAGGCCGCGGCCCGCCGGTTGACGGTCCTCGACGCGACCTGTCCGCTCGTGACCAAGGTGCACCTCGAGGCGCGCCGGTTCGCGACCAAGGACCGGACCATCGTGCTGATCGGTCACGCCGGCCACGAAGAGGTGGTCGGAACGACCGGACAGGCGCCGGATCGAACGGTCCTCGTGCAGGACGTCGCCGAGGCGAGGTCGCTCCGCGTCGTCGATCCCGACAACCTCGCGTACCTCACGCAGACCACGCTGTCGGTCGACGAGACGAACGAGATCGTGGAGGCCCTCCGCGACCGGTTCCCGTCGATCGAGGGTCCGCCTCGCGAGGACATCTGCTACGCGACCCAGAACCGGCAGGACGCGGTGAAGGAGCTCGCGCGTCGAGCCGACGTCGTGCTCGTCATCGGCTCGGACAACTCGTCGAACTCCAAGCGACTCGCCGAGGTCGCGCGCGAGCAGGGAACGCCCGCGCATCTGGTCGATGACGAGACCGAGGTCGATCCGGCGTGGCTCGACGGCGCCGATGTCGTCGGGATCACGTCGGGCGCGAGCGCACCCGAATGGCTCGTCGATCGGATGCTGTCGTGGCTCGCCTCACGCGGCGCGAACGAGGTCGAGGAGCTTCGTCTGACGGAGGAGCACGTTCGGTTCTCCGACGTTCGCGTCGATCGCTAGTCGAACGCGGCTAGCTCAACGCGGAGAGCTCCATCCGGGTCGTCTTCGTCAAGAGGTGGGCGCCGGCGCGGGGACACGGCACAGGCGATCGAGTTCCTCGGCGCCTTCCTCGGGACCCACGGCGATCAGCCGGTCGCCCGCCCGGAGCTGGAACTGCCCGCGGGGCCGATAGATCCATCGCGGCCCCCGTTGCACGGCGAGCACGAACATCCCGGTCTCGGCTTCGAGGCGAAGATCGCGGAGCGTCCGTCCGTCGGCCGCAGACCCCGCTTCGACCACGGTCTGCGCGCCGGTCTCCTCGGTCTCCTCCAGCGCGAGCTGCACCACCGGGTGCAGCGGCTCGCCCCGCTCGACGTACCACGTCATGTCGCGCGCGGCGTCGGACATCGACTCGCTGGCGCTCCCCAGCCTGAGAAGTCCCCGGAGGGCGTCGGGGTCTCGCGCCTCGTAGGCCGAGCGCAGGACCCACGACTCGAGCTCGTCGTGCAAGGCGTCGCTCCGGGATTCGAGCGTTCCGACCTCGGCGGCGAGCGAGCGGTTGTTGAACAGGAGCGAGGAGTAGGCGAGCCCCACCGCCGCCTCCGACAGGTCCTTCAGCTCGATCAGGATGTCGACCGCGCGATCGAGGTCGGACAGCGGCGGGACGTCGTCGTCCGGCGGCTCCGGGAGCGGCGGAGCACCGGCGAGCTCACGCACGCCGTTCACGCCCTCCTCCGGTCCTCGGATCAGGAGCACGTCTCCGTCGGCGATCACGTCGTCGGGACCCGGGTCGAACTGCCACTCGATGCCGCTCCGGATGGCCATCACCCACATGCCGGTCTCGCTCGCGAGCGAGAGCTCGCGCAGCGAACGTCCGACCATCGGCGCGTCCTCGCGAACGCGGACGCGAGCGGTCATCTCGTCGGCGTGGCGGAGGTCGCGGCGGAGTGCGTCGGGGATGCCGAGCTGTGCCTCGACGACCCGGGCGATGTCGGACGCGGCGTCGCCGATCTTCTCGACGGCGTCGGCGATCCACAGGACTGCGGCCATGCCCTCGGCGTCCTCGGGGCTCCGCGCGGCGAGCATCGCCACCATCCGAAGCCGGTGGAGGTTGCCGCTCATGCGCTCCTCGAGGCGTTCGACCTCGCGAGCGAGCTTCTGCTCGTTGAAGAAGACCGCCGCGTACGCCAGGTCGACCATCAGCTCGGAGGCATCCTTCGCCTCGACGAGCAGGTCCTTCACACTCTTCGGTTCTTCATCCATTGGCGCCGACTCCCAATACTCCCATAGCGAACAGAACGGCGGCGATACCGGCGAGGTCGAGCAGGCTCGTGATCGTCGGTACGCCGTGGTTGTCCGGGTCGAGTCCGAACCGGGTGGTCACGACCGCCGTGTAGTAACCGGCGAGGAGCAGGATGGGCAGCACGATGACGCCCGCGAGGAGGGCGCCGGCGACGATCGTTCCCGCGCCGGGATGCAACACGCCGGCGCGATCCGCGAGGCCCGTCAGCCGTTCGAGCGCCGCGGCGACGGCGCCGATGACCGTGAACACGACGAGGCCGAATCCGAAGACGATCGCACCGTCGAGGATCGCCGGCGGCTCCGGACGCCCGCGCGGGCTGATCAGACCGACCTGAAGCTTCGACGTGAGGCGCGACGAGAGGATCCCGCCGAGCGCGCCGGCCTGTGAGACGAACGGTGGGATCAGGATCAGGAACGCGGGAACGAGCTCCAGCGTCGGCAGCCGCGCCTGCAGGAGCGCACCGGCGAAGATGTCGAGCAACGGCGTCAACGCGACCACGGCGACCATCTCGACGAGCACCCTCCGTGTCGCCGACGCCGTGACGACCGCGCGGATCAAAACAACGATCACCGCGAGCGTGCAGATGGCGGCGACCGACGCGTTGACGGTGTCGTTCCGGGGGATGAACGTCGCGACGAACAGCGCCGGTAGCGCGACCATGTCGCCGATGGCCGTGACCAATGGCGTCGCCACCGCGTCGAGGTCCCAGCCGCGGCGGAACGACAGCACGGCGATCACCACCGTCGCGAACAGGATGACGGCGGACGCGAGGATGCCGCCCACGACCGAGATCGTGACGAGATCCCAGAACGAGATCGTCCGTTCGCCGAACGCGGACGCGACGAGCTTCGCGACCGCAGCGAGATAGAAGGATGCCGCGACACTCGAGATCAGGCCGACCTCCACGTTCCGGCCGAGGAGCGAGTCGCGGCGAAGGGTCGGCTCGAACAGACCGGCGTGGATGCCCGTTCCGAGGCGCGCCGCCATCGCCCCGAAGATCGTTCCCCGCAAGCCGACCGAAGCAGGGATCAGGACGAGCAGGCCGGGCAGCAGCGACAGCGTGCCGGTGATCGCGCCGAGCGTCAGGCCGGCGACGAACGACGCGACCGTCGACAGGGCGAGCGCGACCAGACCCTGCCGGAGCGTTCGGCGCTCGGCTCGCAGGGACGCCCAGATGCTGCGTGCGCGGGGGCGAATGGCCATAAGGGCTCGCTCATGACGGGATCCTTCACCACCATCGATGCTGGACCGCGGGAAGTATGCGGCGGCCCGCAACGCCGGACAAGGACCGGTCGGTTACGCCTCGTCCACCCAGTCGCGTGTCAGGAACATCCAGAACGCGAGCCCCGCGTACGGTCCGTACCGGCGGAACCGTCGCTGTATCGCCGCGTCCGTCGCCGCCTTGCGGCCCGCCCGCTTCACGTAGGTCGGCCGCGTCCACGAGTCGAGGATCAACCGGTGATACCTGCCGAGCGTCATCATGATGTGGGCGGCCGCGTACGGACCGACGCCGGGGAGGGCAAGCAGCCGGCGCTCGAGCTCCTCGTCGTTGAGCTCGTCCGCCGACGCGCGGCCGAACCATTCCACGTCGAGCTCGCCGGCGGCGACCGACCGGGCGAGCGACTCGAGGTAGGCGCCGCGATAGCCCGCGCGTGCGACATCGCGGTAGAAGCCCGTGCCGGCCTCGGCCATCGCCTCGGGCGTCGGGAACGCGCGGCCCCAGGGGGTGTCAGGCGGAGCGCCGGCGGCCGGCTCGCCGAGATTCGCGACGATCGCGTGGACCATGCGAACCGTCGCCGACCACGTGCAGTTCGTCGTGCAGATCGTCTTCACGACGTCCTCGAACACGCTTGCGCTCCGCACCATCCGGCCCGCTCCCGTCGTCACCCATGACAGCTGCTCGTCGTCGGCGGCCGCCGCGTAGAACGAAGAGAGGTCGGCGTCGAGCCGGAGGACGTAGCGGACAACGTCGGTGACGTCGTCGGCGACGCCGTTCGACGAGGCCGGCCCGAGGATTGAGAGCTTGGCGTAGCCGCGACGGCCCGACTCGATGCGGATGTGCCGCGGCTTCCCGCGCCGCGTCCGCACGGTGAGCTCGGTCGCACGGTAGTCCGGATCCGGCTTCATCGGCGGGAGGTCGACGAAGCCGTGCGAGTTCAGGGTTCGAACGAGATCGACCGGCTCTCCGCCAGCGCCGACCAGCCGGAGCTCGCGCATGGTGACACTCATGATCGAAGAAGACGGCCGAGCTTACAGGCGCCGCGCTCCGTACGATGGCCTCGTGCGGCTCGAGTTCACGGAGTGGGCGACGGAGATCCTCCAGCGCACCCACTCGGCGGCCCGCCGGTTCAACTCCCAGGCCACCGTGCGGGTCTACCGTGGGGCGGACGGCGTCGAGTTCGCGCTCATCGACGAGCACCACGACGGCGACGAGCTCATCGCCGGCGACGGGTTCGAGCTGTGGGTCGAGCAGGGCCTGGAGGGAACCGTCGACGTCGTCGAGCCGCACGACCGCCTGATCCTCCGCCCGCCGGGCGATCCCGAGCGAAGCGCTCGCCACTAGTTTCGCTCCACCGCCGGGCCGCGGCGAGACCGGGGCTACACTTTCGTCACCGTGTCTCCGGATGACGTTCGCGTTCAAGCCATTCGCGCCCTGGGCGGCTCGGGTCCGGTCATGCTGATCGGCGGCGCCGAGGACAAGGTCCGCGACAAGGTCGTCCTCTCTCGCTTCGCGAACGAGGCGGGCGGCGCCCACGGACACGTCGTGGTGGTGTCCACCGCATCGTCGCTGGGCGACCTGGCCTCCGAGCGCTACCGGGACCTCTTCGGCGGCCTCGGCATCGGTCGCGTCACCGGTGTTCGGCCCGAGGAGCGCGCGGAGGCGGACTCGCCGGAGATCGCCGGGGCGCTCTCGAACGCCACGGCGGTATTCCTCACCGGCGGCAACCAGCTTCGGCTGTCGTCCGTCGTGGCGGGCACGCGTCTCGCCGACGCGATCCAGCGCGCGCACGACCGCGGCGCGGTCCTCGCCGG
>CALGFI010000097.1 GCA_937881155.1 uncultured bacterium
CGATCGGCGACCTCGACGACGCAGTGGCCGTGCTCGACGGTTCCGCTGGAACGACGATCGTCGCGTCCTAATCCTCGATCGACCGGGTACGTTCGACGCGTGCGGCTGCGAGTCCTCGTCTACAACGTCCGCCAGTTCCGCGACGACGCCGACCGCGTCGTGCGCGTCGTCGACCGCTTCGCCCCGGACGTGTTGCTGATGAACGAGTCCGGCGGACGCCTCAGGTTGCGCAGGTTCGCCAAGGCCGTCGGTATGGAGACGGCGCGCGACCCGTGGTCGCCGTTCCGACGACGGGTGAAGAACGCGGTCCTGGTCCGATCGCCCTGGCGCATCCTCGACCGCCGTCTCTACCGGTTCGCTGGGTCGGCCCGCTTCTACCCTCGCGGTGTGCTGGTCGCGCAACTCGACGGATCCGGATCTCGGATCTCGGCCGCCTCGGTGCATCTCGGATTGCGCCCCGCGGAGCGCCGCAATCACGCCGAGCAGCTCATCCCGATCCTTCGCAAGCTGAACGGTCCTCTCGTCGTCGGCGGCGACCTGAACGAGCTGCCCGACGGACGGGCCGTGACACACCTGACCGAACGCCTCCTGTGGGACGTGTGGCTCCTCGGCGGCGATGTGGTCGGCGAGACGTATCCGGCAGACAGGCCGGCCGCTCGGATCGACTTCCTGTTCGTCTCCAAGGGGATCCGCGTCGAGCGGGCGATCGTTCCGGCGGTCCCGGACGTGGATGGGGCGTCGGACCACCGTCCGGTCGTGGCGGAGCTCGTTCTTCCGGAGGTCGAGGGCAGTCCGGAGTGACTCGTTACGGGGCGGCGAGTTTCGCGCGGTCGACCTCGTGCGCGAACGCCAGGACGCGCTCCCGCACGAGCTTGGCGTCGTGATCGAGCGTCACGACGTGGAACGACCTGGGACACGGGACGAGCTCGGTTCGTTCCGATCCGACCCTCGCCAGGATCTTCCGAGGGTTCGACGTCGAGATCACGTGGTCGACCGGTGACGCGAACACGACGACCGGTTGTCGGATCGACGGGAGTGCGGCTCGAACCCGCTTCATCATCACCGCCATCGAGACGATCGCCGGAACCGGCATCCGGTCGTAGGCCATCTCGTCCATGCCGGGCTTCGCGATGTCATTTGGTGTTCCGGGAACGTCCCTGAGGAACCGCTTCCCGACCGGGATGAACAGGTGGCGGCGGTCGAACACGTACGGGTTCGCCAGCGCCAGTCCGTGGACGTCCGACGGTCGCGACGCCGCGAGCGCCAGAACGATCGACCCGCCCATCGACAGCCCGAACGCCACGACGGTTCGGCATCTCGAGGAGATGGCGTCGAGGCCGCGCGCCGCCTCGCCGACCCACTCGGCGGCTCGCCGATGTCGTAGGTCCTGGACATCCGTTCCGTGTCCGGGGAGCCGAACTCCCTCGACGGCGAGGCCCTGTCCGGCGAGCCATTCGCCGAGCGGCCGAGTGGATGCCGGCGAGCCGGTGAACCCGTGGACGAGCAACACGCCGACCGGTCCGTCGCCGAACGAGAACGCCTCGGCGCCCGGCCGAACGTCGGGGCTCACGTCGAGCGCTTGCGCCGCCCCGGGTTGACGAAGAGCGTCCCGACGAGGAAGAGGAACGCGACGCCGACCGCCCCGGCGAGGCCGAGCAGGATGATCACGAAGATCCACTCGAGCAGGCCCCACGCGCCGACCACGAGTGGATGCTACCTGTGCGCTGAGCGCGGGGCGAGGATCTCCCGGGGACGAATAGGTCCCGGCCGTACAATCGCCCCGACTCGTGAGCGCCCTTCCGTCGGGACGCTCCCGCGCCACGGAGGTCCGCACAGGTGAAGGTCGGCATCCTCACCGGCGGGGGAGACGTCCCCGGCCTGAACCCCTGCATCAAGGCGGCGACCCTTCGCGCGCTGGAGGAGGGGCACGAGGTCGTCGGCATCCGCCGGGGATGGGCGGGACTGCTCGAAACGGACCTCGACGACCCCGACTCGATCACCCGGAACATCACGCCGCTCGACGCCGGCTCCGTGCGGACGATCGACCGAAGCGGCGGGACGGTGCTGCACACCTCACGGACGAACCCGGCCAAGGTCCGCCCCACGGACGAGCCGGCGTTCCTGAAGCTCGGGCGCGAGAGCGACGATCCGCGCGATCACACGCCGCACGTGCTCGACGTGATCGGCAAGCTGGGCATCAACGCCCTCATCCCGATCGGCGGCGACGACACGCTGTCGTTCGCCCTCCGGTTGCACGCCGAAGGCGTACCGGTGGTGGCGATCCCGAAGACGATGGACAACGACGTCCACGGGACCGACTACTGCATCGGGTTCTCCACGGCGGTCACGCGCACGGTGAACTTCGTTCATCAGCTCCGCACGAGTGCCGGATCGCACGAGCGTCTCGCCGTCGTCGAGGTGTTCGGTCGGTACAGCGGGGAGACCTCGCTCGTCTCGGCCTACCTTGCGGGCGTCGATCGGGCGGTGATCTCTGAGGTTCCCTTCGACATCGAGCGGCTCGCGGCCTTGTTGCTGGAGGACAAGGGAAAGAACCCCAGCAACTACGCGATGATGACGATCTCCGAGGGCGCCACGCTGGTCGGCGGCGAGATGGTCATGGGCGACAAGGAGGACGCCTACGGCCATCGCAAGCTCGGGGGGATCGGCCAGGTGACGGGCGAGATGCTCCACTCGATCACCGGGGACGGGATCATCAACCAGCACCTCGGCTACCTGATGCGCTCGGGTTCGCCCGACTCGCTCGATCTCATGGTGGCGATCAACTACGCGGTGATGGCGGCCGATCTCGTCGCGGCGGGCGAGTACGGACGCCTCGTCGCGCTCCGGAACGGCAACTACGTGAACCTGCCGATCGACGTGGTGCGCGAGGGCGTCAAACGCGTCGACGTCCCCGCGCTGTACGACTCGGAGGCGTACCGGCCGAAGATCCGTCACGTCGACGGCAAGCCGATGTTCCTGTACTGAGCTCGGAGCGTCGATGGCGATCCGGCGCTCGACGCGCCCCGTAAGCTCGGAGCGGATCGCTCGCGCGGCCCGACGACTCCTCGACGCCTCGACGCTGTGCGCGATCGCGACGACGTCGCCGCGGGGCCGACCGCACGTCAACACCGCCTACTTCGCGTCCACGAACCAATTCGACGTCGTGTGGCTCTCCGAACCGAGCGCGCGTCACTCCATCAACCTTCGAGCGAACGCGGCGACCGCGGTCGCCGTCTACGACTCGTCGCAGCGATGGGGAGGATCGGATTGCGGGATCCAGTTGTTCGGTTCGACACGTGAGGCGTCGAAGCGCTCCGCTCCCGACGCGGAGGTTGCGTACGCGCGACGGTTCCCCGCGTATGAGCCGGGCCAACCCGTGGCTTATCGCTTCTACGTATTCCATCCCACGAGCGTGAAGCTCTTCGATGAGCGTTCGTTCGGCGCAGGTGCGTTCGTGACGGCTCGCGTCGATCGCACCGGAGGCGTCACGTGGGAGCGGACGGACGTCTACAGCTCGAGCCGCTGATCCAGACGCGCTCCCTATACTGGCCGACCGTGAACGAGTATCCAGTCGATCTTCGTTCGGACACCGTCACCAAGCCGTCCGAGGCGATGCGCCGCGCCATGGCCGAGGCCGAGGTCGGAGACGACTGGTACGGCGGCGATCCAACAGTCAACCGGCTGCAGGACCGGGCGGCGGAGATCACCGGGATGGAGGGCGCGATCTTCGTCCCGACCGGGACGATGGCCAACCAGATCGGCATCCGGCTCCACGTCACAGGCAACGGTCACCTGGTCGCGGCTGAGTCCCTCGCCCACGTCGCGTCGACCGAGATGACAACCTCGGCCGTCCTCTCGGGCATCGCCTTCCGGACGGAGCGCGCGCCGCGAGGATGGATGACCGCAGAGATCGCCGAGCGGCTGCTCGAGCCCGACACGTACTACGACGTCGAGGTCGTCGACCTGCTCGCGGTCGAGAACACGGCGGGCCACGCAGGCGGAACGGTCATGCCGCCGGACGAGATACGCCGGATCCGCAAGGTGGCCGAGGAGGCGGCCGTTCCGGTGCACCTCGACGGGGCGCGGATCTTCAACGCCGCGGCCGCGGCCGATGTCGACGTGACCGAATGGACGCGCGAGGTCGACACGGTGATGTTCTGCGTGTCGAAGGGCCTCGGCGCGCCGATCGGATCGTTGCTGTGCGGCCCCGCGGACCTCATGCGTGAAGCCCGCCGGCTGAAGATCCTGTACGGCGGCGCGTGGCGGCAAGCGGGCATCGTCGCGGCCGCCGGGCTCCTCGCGCTCGAGGAGGGTCCCAAACGTCTCCACGACGATCACGCGCGGGCGCGGCGGCTCGCCGAAGGCCTCGCCGAGATGTTCCCCGGGTCCGTCGATCTCGATCAGGTCGAGACGAACATGGTGCTCGTCGCCACCGGGCCGATGGGCCTCGAGCCGCTCGAGGCGATCCGCAGGCTGGGGGATGAGGGAGTCGGAGCCACGATCGTCCGGCCGAGGGTCCGACTGGTGACCCATCTCGGCATCTCGGACGATGACGTCGGGGCTGCGCTTTCAGCCTGGCGGCAGATCGCGGTGGGCTCGTGAAGTTGTTCGGCCAGAAGCTCCCCGACGAGGTCGCCAAGCGCGTGCCCCCCGGTCAGCGTCTCGTCAAGACGTGGCCGGTCCTTCAGTACGGCCCCGTCCCGGCGGCCGAGGGATCGGAGTGGACGCTCGAGGTGTCGGGACTCGTCGAGGACCCGTTCACGCTGACCTATGACGAGCTGAAAGCGCTCGGTCCGCAGGACGTCACCGCGGACATGCACTGCGTGACGGGGTGGTCCACGCTCGACAACACGTGGACGGGGATCCCGTTCCGCGTCCTCGCCGAGCGCGCGAAGCCGACCCCCGAAGTGAAGTGGGTGATCGCCCACTGCGAGCACGGCTACACGTCGGATCTGTCCATGGAGGCGATGCTCGACGACGACGTGCTGGTGGCGTGGGCCCACGGTGGGCAGGACCTGACGCCCGAGCACGGTTACCCGCTTCGGCTCGTCGTTCCGAAACGCTACGCGTGGAAGAGCGCCAAATGGCTGCGAGGTCTCGAGTTCTCGAAGCACAACAAGCGCGGCTTCTGGGAGGTCCGCGGGTACCACATCCACGCAGACCCGTGGCGCGAGGAGCGGTACAGCTACCAAGAAGGACCGCGCGCCGAGCTCGAGCCCTGAGCGACGGGACGAACCGACTCGTTTGACGCGCTAACGAACGAGCGAGCGGATCCGCTCGAGCTCCGCTTTCCGCGCCTCGCCCGACGCCGGCGTCTCGACGACCCCCGAGATCTCGCGTACCTCGGGTCGGTTGACGATGGCGGCGAAGCCGTCGAGCCCGATCGAGCCCTCGCCGACGACCTCGTGACGGTCGCGACGGGAGCCGCGTTCGTTCTTGGCGTCGTTGATGTGCATCAGGCGAAGTCGTCCCGCCAGCCCCATCGAGCGGAGCTCGTCGAACAGCGTCTCGACGCCTGCCGGCTCGTCGAGCGCGTAGCCCGTCACGAACAGGTGACACGTGTCGAGGACCAGCCCGAGCCGCTCGTCGTCGACCGCTTGGAAGAGCTCGGCCGCCTCGGCGATCGTGGACGCGACCGCGCCGGCCGTTCCGGGCATCAGCTCGACGAGCAACCGAGTCGAGTCGGGCGTCGCCGAGAGGATCGCCTGGAGGACCGCGGTCGCGCGCTCGAGCGGCTGCGCGCGTTCGCCCGGCCCGCCGGCGCCTGCATGGACGACGAAGCCGGCCGCCTCGATCACACCGCACGCGCGCACCGACTTCTGGCAGAGCTCGAGCGACTTGCCGAGGAACTCGGGGTTCGGCGACGCGATATTGACGAGATACGGCGCATGGACGAAGAGCGGTCCGATTCCACCTTCGCGCCATTCGGCGCCGAACTTCTCTGCGGTGTCGAGCCGAGGCCCCGACCAGGCACGGGGGTTGGAGATGAACAGTTGAACGGCGTCGGCTCCGACGTTCCGAGCGCTCTCGACCGCGGTTCGCAGACCCCCTGGCGTTCGGAGGTGCGCGCCGACCCTCACGCGACGTAGATCGCGATGGTGTCGCCGACGCGGACGGTCTCGCCGACCGGTGGAAGCTGACTGACGACGGTGCTGCCGTTGCCGCCGGGCACCGGTACGACCTGCGCTTCGAGTCCGAGCTGCTCCAAGCGTGCGATCGCTTCATCCTTCCCCATCCCCAGGAGGCTCGGCAGCTCGAACTCTTCGGGTCCGAGAGAGACGACGATCGAAACCGTCTCGCCGGGCTGGAGGTTCTTTCCTCGTGCCGGGTCCTGCGAGATGACTCGGCCGCGCGCGACGTCGTCGGAGAACGCATCGTTCCGCGCGACGATGAAGCCGGCATCCTCGAGGAGTGCCACCGCGTCCTCCACGATGCGTCCAGAGACACGCGGGACCGGAAGAGGTGTCGGACCCCTGCTCACCACCACGTCGATCGCGCTTCCGAGCGGCGCGTCGTCGCGGCCGTCGACGCTCTGTCGGATCACGTGACCCTCCGCGAGCTCGGCGTGGTAGGTCCGCCTTACGTCGCCCACTCGGAGGTCCGCGCCGCGGAGGAGCTCGCGGGCACGCTCCAGTGTCTTCCCGACGATGTTCGGAACACGGACCGGCGGCGGGCCGGCCGAGGGGACGAGCACCACGCGCGTCCCGTCCTCGACGACCGTGCCTTCGTCGGGCCTGACGTCGAGCACGGCGCCTTCGTCCACCCGAAGCGAGTGCCGTCCCTGCGCGATGCGAGCGACGAGCCCGACGTTCTCGAGCTTCCGCTGGGCGTCGCGCACGTCCAGGCCGACGACGCTGGGCACGTCGACGCGGTGAGGGATCACGTACGTCCACGCTCCCCACGCCGCGGTCGCCAGGATGACCAGCCCGAAGACGATGCCGAGGACCTTGGGCCAACGCCGGCGCGTCCGGAACTGCGCGCGCGCGATCGTCACGGTGGTCGCCGCCACGCTGGGGGATCGGCGACTCGGCAACACGGTCACGTCCGGTACGAGCGTCCCCACGTTCGGGGCCGGCGGAAGCGACGTAGCCTCGTCGAGAAGGTCGCGTCGGGCCTCCGCCGCCGACTCCGGTCGCAGCTCGCGCTGCTTCTCCGTCATCGATGCCACCCACCCGTCGAGGATCTTCGGGACCGCGGCGTTCCGCGAGGAAGGCGTGGGGATTCGCTCGTTCACGTGTTTGTACGCGATCGCCATCGGCGTCTCACCGGTGAACGGCAGTCGTCCGGTGAGGAGCTCGAACGCCACGATGCCCAGCGCGTACAGGTCGGTCCTGGGATCCGCCGGCTCGCCCTGCAACTGCTCGGGCGCGAGGTACTGCACGGTGCCCGTAACGGTTCCCGCCTCGGTGATCTGTGCATCGGCGTACGCGCGTGCCAGGCCGAAGTCCGCGACCTTCACGACGCCCTCGCGCGTGATCATGATGTTCTCGGGCTTGACGTCACGGTGGACGATCCCCCGACGGTGCGCGTGATCGAGCGCGAGGAGCGTCTGCAGCAAGACGTCGACCGCCTGCGCCGGCGCCAGAACGCCCTCCGCGTTCAGCACGTCCCGCGCGCTGAGCCCACGCACGTACTCCATGACCATGTAGTAGATGCCGTCGACGGCACCCCAGTCGTGGACGCCGACGATGTTCGGGTACGACAGGCTCGCCGCGGCGCGAGCCTCACGACGGAACCGCTCGACGAACCCGCGGTCGCCCGCGAGCTGTCGATGCAACACCTTGATCGCCACGTCGCGTTCGAGCACGGCGTCGTGGGCCCGGAACACCTCGCCCATGCCACCCGCGGCGATACGATCGACGACGTGGTAGCGGCCGTCGAGCGTGATGAGCGCGTGGTCGAGGCCGGGGCGGCGCGCGGGCCGCTCGGGGATCGTGCTCCTCGAGATCTTCGCCTCCCGATCGTTCTTGCGTTGCGATTGGACCGTTGCGGGCTGACGGACACGAGCCGGAGGCGCGTCCGGGCGCTCATCCTAGGCCATGCACGGCTGGGAACCCGGGAACGCGGGTGAACGTTCCGGCGCCGGACGAGGACTTTCAGGACGCCTTCGCCCGGATCGAGGCCGCCGTGGCGGAGGGCGAGACGGACCTGGCGGCGCTCGGTTTCTGGAGGCTCCTGTCAAAGGTGAAGCGCGATCCCGTGCTGTCGTCGCACTGGGCGGACGCGGCGGGACGGATCGATCGCGTGGCGTTCGAATCGCGGGTCCGGTTGCGGTTCCCGATCTGGTTCGGGAACGCGGTGCTCGTCGGTGCCACGGCCGCCGGCGTTGCTGCCGTGATCATCGCGGTCCAGACGACGTCACCGACGGTTGCCGGGCTCGCGTTGGTCTTCGCCGCCGCGGACTGGTCGGCTTCGGTCCACGGGCTCGCGCACTGGCTCGCCGGGCGCGCCGCCCGGATCCGGTTCACGTCGTACTTCTTCGACCGGCCGTTTCCTCCGACGCCCGGCTTGAAGTCGGACTACGCCACATACCTCCGGGCGAGTCCCGAGGCGAGGGCGTGGATGCACGCGTCGGGCGCGATCGCATCGAAGATCGCGCCGCTCGCGGCGCTCGCGTTCTGGCCGGCGACGGTCGCTCCCGTGTGGGCCGCCCTGGTCATCGCCGCGTATACGCTCGTGCTGATCGTGTTCGACGTCGTCTATTCCATTCGGTACAGCGACTGGAAGAAGGTGCGGCGCGAGCTGCGTGTGGCTCGGGGGCGGGCCGCCTCGCGGTGAGGCGAAGGCCAGTCGCGCGCTCCGGCGTCTATCCTGGGAGCGATCCACCGGGGAGCTCGAGCGACCGGGCTGAGAGGCCGTCAGCGCGTTCTTGGGGAGCGCGGGCGACGGCGACCCGACGAACCTGCACCGGGTAATTCCGGCGGAGGGAGAAGATGAGACTCGATCCGCGCTCGCTCTCGGTCTACGTCGTGACGTCGAGCCGCGGTGCGAGCGGGAATGGTCATCTGGAGATCGCCGCCGCGGCCGTGGCCGGCCGAGCCACAGCGGTTCAGCTCCGGGCGCCGGAGCTGACGGACGAATCGTTACTGCCGCTCGCGCGCGAGATCGCCGAGCGGTGCCGGGCGGCGGGCGTGCTCTTCGTCGTGAACGACCGCGTCGAGGTCGCCGCCGCCGTCGGCGCGGGAGCGCACGTCGGCCAGGATGACGATCCGGAGAGGGCGCGAGGCCTTCTCGGGGTCGACGCGGTCCTCGGCGTCAGCGTCGGCACCGTCGATGACGTCGCGGTCGCCGAACGCGCCGGCGCCGACTACCTCGGGGTGACGGTGTTCTCGACCTCGACCAAGCCGGATGCCCGCCCCATCGGGCTCGACGGGCTGAGCCAGATCGTCGCCGCCACGTCCATACCGGTGGTCGGTATCGGAGGCATCGACGCCGCGAACGCGAGAGACGTCCTCGCCGCTGGCGCCGCCGGTGTCGCGGTGATATCCGCCGTTGCCGACGCGGACGATCCCATCGCCGCCGTAGGCAGCCTGGTCGACGCGGTGAAGCGAGCCGGCGCGACGCGATGAGCGAGCAACGAACGGGCAAGGCGACCGCGGAGCTGTTCGAGCGCGTCATCCTGTCTCGCCTCGGGGCGCGAGATCCGGACGTCTTGGTCGGTCCCCGCCACGGCGTCGACGTCGGCGTCGTTCGTGTCGCGAACGGCGTCGCCATGGCGCTCACGGCGGATCCGGTGTTCATCGTGCCCGCGTACGGATGGGAGCGTGCGGCGTGGTTCGCGGTTCACATCCTCGCTTCCGACGCGTCGACGAGTGGTCTCCCGCTCCGGTGGATGGCCGTCGACCTGAACCTGCCACCCGAGATCACCGACGACGAGCTCACGTCGCTCTGGGACGCGTTCCACCGCGCGTGCGAGGGCATCGGCGTCGCCGTGGTGACGGGCCACACGGCGAGGTACGACGGCTGCAACTGGCCGATGGTGGGAGGCGCGGTCTGCATGGCGTCGGGACCCGAGGACCGGTTCGTCACACCGGCAATGGCCCGAGTCGGGGACCGGATCGTCGTCACCAAGGGCGCCGCGATCGAGGCCACGGCGCTGTTCGCGGCGACGTTCCCGGATCGCCTGGCGGACGGTGTTGGACGCGATACCGTCGAAGCCGGCGACCGGCTGTTCGAGCAGATGACCGTGGTGCCGGAAGCCACGGTCGCGCGCGAGTTCGGCGTTCGCCAGGCGGGCGTCACGTCGATGCACGACGCGACCGAGGGTGGAGTGGTCGGCGGACTCAGCGAGGTCGCGGCGGCGTCGAACATGGGGATGCGGGTCGACCTCGCTGCGATCCCCGTCCGGCCGGAGGTGCGCGCGATCTGCGAGCACACGGGTATGGATCCCTACACCTCGATCTCCGAGGGGACGTTGATCGCGACCGTCGTTCCCCAGAAATCGGAGGCGTTCGTGAGCGCGCTCACCGAATCGGGAGTGGACGCCGCCGACGTCGGTGAGATCCGGCCGCCGTCCGACGGGCGCGTCCTCGTCACCCCCGACGGGGACTCAGTGCTGGAGCACCCGGGTCTCGATCCGTTCTGGGGCGCGTTCGGGCGGTGGGCGCAGGACGCAGCCGGGATCGCCGAAGCCGGATAGGAGCGGCATGTCGCTGCGCGTGAACGGGATCGTTCTCGACTGCGCCCATCTGCGTTCAGTCTCCGTCCCGATGAAGCCGACGGAATGGACGCGTCGGCTCGCCCGCTAGGGTTGCCGACGTGGACGTGATCGCGGTCGGGGACGTGATGCTCGACGTCCGTGTCGAGGCCGGGGCGCTGGAGGAGGGCGGCGACGTCCACGGCAAGGTGCTCGTCCGTCCCGGCGGAAGCGCGTCGAACGTCGCCGTCTGGGCGGCCCACGCCGGCTCGCGGACGCGGATCCACGGCCGTGTTGGCACGGACACCGCGGGTGCGTTGATCCGCGACGAGCTCATCCGTCACGGCGTCGAGCCGGCGCTCACGGTCGATCCTGAAGCCGACACGGGCACGATGCTCGTCGTGCACGAGCCCGGCGTGCGCTCGATGGTCGCCGACCGCGGCGCGAACGGGGGACTGTCGCCGCAGGACCTGCCGGACCGGATCCAAGCGACGGCCGTCCTCGTCTCGGGATACACGTTGTTGCATGAGCCGACGTTCGAGGCCGCCGCTGCCGCTCTGCACCGTGCCCGGGCGCGCTTCCTGGCGGTCGACGGCGCCTCGTGGCCCATGCTGCGTGACTTCGGCGCCGACCGGTTCTTCGAGGCGACCGCGGCAGCCAACGTCCTGTTCGTCAACGAGCGCGAGGCGGAGATCCTGACCGGCCGACGACGCGAATCCGCGGCCGACGCGCTCTCCGCGCGGTATCCGGTGGTGTGCGTGAAGCTCGCGGAGGCCGGCGCTCTCATGTCGTGGGAGGGTCTGTCGATCCGGCTCGAAGGAACGCCCGCAAAGGAGCTCGATCCGACGGGCGCAGGCGACGCGTTCGACGGAGTGCTCCTCGCGCAGTTGGCCGCGGGCCGCTCACCGGGCGATGCGTTGCAGGCGGCGTGCCGTGCCGGCGCGCAGGTCGCAGAGAGCTACGAGACGTGGCCGACGTCGTCGACGCGTGCCGCCGAACGCGAACCCGCACGCGACGCGCCGGCCGACACTCGGTGAGCGAGCTGGTCCTCCCCTCCGAGGAGGTGGGGGATGCGCTCGCGTCCGGGCGAGCCGTGGTGGCGCTCGAGACGAGCGTCATCGGGCAGGGGCTGCCGCCGCCGAGGAACATCGAATGCGCCCAACGCATGACCGCCGCGATCCGCGCATCGGGGGCAACTCCCGCGTGGACGGCCGTCGTCGAAGGCGAGGTTCGTGTCGGGCTCACCGATCGGCAGCTCGAGGCGTTCGCCGATCCCGGACGTTCGTCGAAGGTCGCTCGGCGCGACATCGCGTTCGCCGTCGCGAACGGACTCCTCGGCGCCACGACGGTATCGGCGACGATCTGGGCAGCATCCCAAGCTGGCGTTCGCATCTGTGTCACCGGCGGCATCGGCGGCGTGCACACGCGAAGCGGCGACGTTTCCGCCGATCTCCTCGAGCTGTCGCGAACGAGCGTGCTGCTCGTCTGTTCGGGCCCCAAGTCGATCGTCGACCCGATCGCGACCGCGGAACGGCTCGACGAGCTCGGCATCGCAACCGTGGGGTATCGAACGGACCTCCTGCCGTTCTTCGTGGTCGCGGCGACCGATGTCGAACTGGATCAACGCGTGGACGATGCCGCGGCCGCGGCGCTGCTCGTTCGCGCACAGGAGTCGCTCCGTTCGGCGGGGGCGATCCTGCTCTGCAACCCCGTCCCCGCCGCCTTCGCCCTCGACGCGGCGGAGGTCGCGAACGCCGTCCGCGCGTGCGAGGACGAGGCCGAACGCGACGGGATCCGCGGCAAGGCGCTCACGCCGTTCCTGCTGCCGTGCGTGGCGGCCCGAACCGACGGCTCGAGCCTCGGGGCCAACCTCGCCCTGCTCGAATCGAACGCCCGGCTCGCGGGTGAGGTCGCGGTCGCCGCTACGGCCTGACTACCGGAGCCAGGTCTTGGCGATCGCCTTCGAGAAGTTCCACGCGTAGCGAAGTGACTTCGGCTTCTTCGACTCGCCGCCCCGCCGCGTGAGGAACGTGACGGGAACCTCGACGATCCTCGCGCGCTGTCGGAGCGCCTCGATCGTCACCTCCGACGTCCAGAACTGGTCCTGTTCGAGGATCAGCGTCCGCAGCGTGTCGGCGCGCGTCGCCCGGTACCCGCTCGAGATGTCGGTGACGCGCTGCCCGGTGAGGATCGTCACCAGCCACGAAAAGAAGTGGACCCCCGCGTTGCGGATCCACGGGCCGCGCTCGTAGTCGCCGAGCACCCGCGAGCCGTTCACGTGATCCGCCTGACCCTCCAGGATCGGCTTGACGAGCACGGGGAGCTCCTCGGGCTGGTGCTGTCCGTCGGCGTCGATCGTCACGACGATGTCGGCGCCGAGCTCGAGCGCGATCTCATAGCCGACGCGGAGCGCGAGGCCGCCGCCGCGGCGGATCGGGAGGCTGGTCACGAGCGCGCCGGCCTTGCTCGCGACGTCGGGGGTTCCATCGTCCGAATGGTCGTCGACGACGATCGTGACCACGTGGTGGTCCTCGACCTCGGCAGGCAACGCGTGGATCACGGCGGCGATGTTCTCGGCCTCGTTGAACGCGGGTGAGACGACCACGATGCGCTTGCCGGCGGGCAGCTCGGCGGCGCGGTCCCGATCGAACGACGCCTTGCCGATCGACTCGACGAGCAGGCGGATGCTCCGCTCGTTCGTATCGACGTAGGTCTGCAGCCGCAGAAGCAGAAGGAACAGGATCGCCACGGCGATCAGCAGCACCGCCGTGAGCCGCCGACCCGAACCCGGCGCGAAGTTCAACGTCTCGAAGATCGGGTTGAACACGCCGGGCGCCGCCGCCAGCGCGATGACGCCCAGCGCGATGACGCTGGAGATGATCAGGCTCAGGCGGCTGATGCGTTGCCGGCCGTAGCGAACGATCGAGACGGCGACGAACGCCGCGGCGAGCGCGGCGCCCACGATCCGAAGGGCGAGCATCGATTACGTCGCGCGGACCCTCAGCGCGCCGAGCCCTCGCGGATGCCTCGCCACCTGGTCACCGGCAAGATGTGGTCGAAGATGACCCGAGCCTTGTATCGCTCGATGGTCGCGAACATCGACTCGATGAGCGTCTCGGACAGCAGGTGCGGCTCGAGCCCCAGGTCGAGCAGCTTGGTGTGCGTCGCCCTGTAGTAGTGCTCCTCCTTCTCGACGCGAGGGTTGTCGAGGTGGTCGACGCGCACGTCGATCCCGACCTGCTTGCCGGCGCTCTGTACCAGCCTGGCCAGGTCGAGCACGGAGAACTGCTCGGTGAACTGGTTGAACACCCGGTACTCGCCGGCCTCGGGTGGGTTCAGGATCGCAAGCTCGACGCAGCGGATGGTGTCGACGATGTTCAAGTACCCCCGCGTTTGTCCGCCCGTGCCGTACACCGTGAGCGGGTGGCCGATCACCGCCTGCAGGCAGAATCGGTTGAGTGCCGTGCCGAACACCTCGTCGTAGTCGAACCGAGTGTTCAGACGCTCGTCGAGTGTGGTGTCCTCGGTCTCGATCCCGTACACGACCCCCTGGTTCAGATCGGTCGAGCGCAGGCCCCAGATGCGGCAGGCGAAGTGGATGTTGTTCGAGTCGTGCACCTTCGTCAGGTGGTACATCGAGCCGGGCAGCTTGGGGAACGGAAGGATGTCGCTCCGGCCCTTGTGATGGATCTCGATGAAGCCCTCCTCGATGTCGATGTCGGGCGTTCCGTACTCGCCCATCGTGCCGAGCTTCACCAGATGCGCGTCCGGCGCGAACTCCGCCATGGCGTACAGGACGTTCAGCGTGTTGATGACGTTGTTCGTCTGCGTGAACACGGCGTGCTCGCGGTCGATCATCGAGTACGGCGCGCTCGGCATCTCGCCGTAGTGGACGATGGCTTCGGGCCGGAAGTCGCGGAAGATGCGCTCGACGACGTCCCAGTCGAGCAGGTCGCCCTCGCTCACGCCGATCTCGAGCCCCGTTACCCCGCGGAACGCGCTCGCGCGCTCGGGGAGCGAGGCCGCGATCGGGGTGAGCGAGTCCGTTCCGGCCTCGGCGTGCGCGTGCCGGCGGAGATAGTTGTCGACGGCGTGCACCTCGTGGCCGAGGCGCGCGAACCGCATGGACGTCGGCCACCCCAGGTAACCGTCGCCGCCGAGGATCAGGATGCGCACGGGATGTCCTCTCTCGGGGAGGAAACGGCGGTCATCCTAGCAACGCACCGCGCTGACCTGCGGTAACGCGGGAGATTCGGGGACCGCGAACGAGCACGGACGCGTGAGCGTTCGCGCCACGACGGAGTTTTCAACCGAGCCCGGCAAGCTCCTCGAGCGTCCGGTCGACCTCGTCCGGCGTGTTGTAGTGGCAGAACCCGATCCGAACCGCCCCGCCCGTTTCCTGCAGCCCAAGCCGCTCCATCAGCTCGAGCGCGTAGTAGTGCCCATCCCACACGAAGATCCCACGGTCGGCGAGGAGCTTGGCCGTCTCGAACGGGTGGCGGTCGCCCACGCGGACGGCGAACGTCGGCGTGCGCTCGTGCAGGCGACCGAGATCGGCGATCCCGTACAGGCGGACGTGCGGCATCGACGTGATGCCCTCCAAGAACCTCGCCGCGAGCTCACGCTCCCAGGGCTCGATGAGATCGGTGAACGAGGCGGCGAGCGCCTCGCGACGATTCGGCCTCGAGCCGCCGAGCCGGGCGAGGTAATCGACCGCGGCGACCCAGCCGGCGAACGCCTCGTGGTTCTGCGTGCCGGTCTCGAATGCGTGGGGGAGCGCGTCGCTCGCCGGCCTGACCTTGTACGGGTCGAGCTCCTCGAGGAGATCGCGTCGCCCGTAGAGGATCCCCAGGTGCGGTCCGAAGATCTTGTACGGCGAACACACGACGATATCGGCACCGATGCCGCGGGCGTCGATCCGTCGATGCTGCGCGAGGTGGACGCCGTCGCACGCGATGATCGCGTCCGTGCGTTCGCGGACGATCCGAACCAGCTCCGTGGCCGGAGGGATCGTCCCGACCGCGTTCGACGCGAGGGTGAACGCGACGACCTTCGTCCGCTCGTTGAGAGAGGCCTCGAACGACGAGCCGTCGAGCGTCACGTCGTCATCGCGGATATCCACCCATCGAACGGAGGCGCCGGCGTCACGCGCGGCCAGGAGCCACGGCCGGACGTTTGCGTCGTGATCGAGCCGCGTGACGACGACCTCGTCGCCGGGCCCGAGCGTTCGGGCGATCGATCGCGAGATCGAAAGCAGGAGCGTCGTCGCGTTCGGGCCGAAGACCACCTCGTCGGGATCGGCGTTCAACAGGTCGGCCGCGGCACGGTGCGCCTCGTCGATCAGCGCATCGGTCTCTCGGCTGGTCTCGAACGCGCCGTGGACGTTCGCGTTGCTTCGGCGGAGGTAGCCGGCCATCGCCTCGATGACGACGTCGGGCACCTGAGACCCGCCGGGAGCGTCGAGGAACGCGACGGGCCGACCGTCGATCTCCCGGGCGAGTGCCGGAAACCTCCCGCGGACCTGGTTCATGTCGGGCGAGATCATGTTCGGTCCCACCCGGCGGGAAGCTCGGGCGCCGTCCACGACAGGTCGGGTCGCCAATCGGTCCAGTCCCGGTCGAAGGGCGATTCGCGGTTCACGAGCTTCTCGACCGCACGCTCGCCGTCACGACGGAAGGTCGCGGCATCTTCCCGCGTGAACAATCCGAGCCCGACGGCCTCATCGAGCTCGTCTTCGTCCTTCCATGTCACGTTGGTGCGATCGATCGAGACGAGCACGTCGAGCGCGTGGTCGGTGTAGTCGAAGCCGATCGAGGTCCGTCGAGGCGGCGTCTCGAGGTTCACGTACCAGTGTCGGGGCTCCCACTCCGCACTCCAGATCAGTAGCGTCGCGGCCGCGACGCCGTCGAACGAGAACGAAAGGAGATGGTTCCGCGACGGTCGATCGTCGAGCGTCCAGTCGCCGACAGGCAGCCTGAGCCAGTCGCCGTTGGTCCCTCTGGCCGACTTCGAGATGCACGGTCCGATGTAGACCGTGCGGCGATCACCTCGGTCGTCCGTGATGCGCGCCGGGAGGGCCTCGAAGATCCGTCCGTCCCACAGCTCGCGGAGGGCGACGGGCTCCCCGCGCTCGAAGCGGCGCACGTCGCTCAGGACATCCGTTCGGCGAACGCAGCCTGCGCCCCGCGGAGCAGCTCGTCGGCGCTTGCCTTGAACGACGCCGTCTCCGAACGCAGCTCGCCGGCCACCGTTTCGTCCTTCAGCTCGCCGGCGTTGATGTCGACATTCGCGAGGGCGCTGTGCGCCGCGGCGAACAGCGCGAGTGCGGCGACGAGCCCGTCCGACGCGGCGTTGACGTTCCCCCGCGCCGTGCACGCGGTTGCCGCGGGCATCAGGCCGACGGCCCTGCGCGCAACCTCGATCGGCACGCGCGCCGCGCCCTCGTACGCGCGCTGGATCGCGGCGCTCCGTTCGGCCTTCTCGCGGTCGTCGCCCTTGGGCATCTTGAACGCGGCCATCACGGCCTCGAACGCGCGCTCGTCCTGTTCGGCGAGGTCCAGGAACGTTCCGCGCACAGCTTCCGCCTCGTCGAGATAGCCGCGCATCTCGTCCTCGACGTCCTCGTACTTGTCGCGACCGATCGTCAGGTTGCACACCATCGAGATCAGCGCGGCGCCGGCGGCGGCGGTGATTCCCGCGACGGCTCCGCCGCCCGGCGTCGCCGCGTCCGAGGCGAGCTCGTCGAGGAACGCGCCGATCGTCTGCGAACCGAGTCCGCGCTGGCTCATCGGGCCGCCCGATCTTCCGTGGCTTCGTCGCTCACGAGCCGCTCCAGGATCTGTGTGTCCTCATCGAAGCCCTCCAGCCGCACGTGTTTGGCGTCGCCGTTCGCGAGCGCCGCCTCCGGCACCAGGCCGACGATCTCAGACGAAAGCACCCGCATGTCGCGTTCGGCCGCCAGGCGGGCGACCGCGTCGAACGCCGTACGGATGCCCGTCACCTCGAAGTCGACGAGGTTCATGGAGACGGTGACCCCGCCACGTTCCGGCGTCTCGAACCCGATCGCGCGCACGGCCGGAAGGCCACCGCTCGACTCGCGAACCGCGCGAGCGATCGCCTTCGCGTCGTCGACCGGTCCGGACAGGTAGACGTTGAACGCGATCAGCGGCTTCCTCGCTCCGACGGCCGTGGCGCCGGCCTTGCCGAGGCGGTGCGGTCCGAAGTCGGGGAGGCGTTCGCCACGCGCGACGGCCTCGCGCAACCCCTCGTACTCCCCGCGACGAACGTCGGCGAGGCTCGCTCGCTCGGGCGAGATCGCGGCTCGATCGTACAGGTACACAGGGAGCTCCAGTTCGTGCGCGAGCTCCTTCGCGAACGCCCGTGCCAGCTCGACGACCTCGTCCATCGAGATCCCTCGGAGCGGCACGAACGGGATGACGTCGACCGCTCCCATCCGCGGGTGACCGCCGGTGTGCCCGTCCATGTCGATGAGGTCGACGGCCTTCGCCGCGCCGGCGAGCGCCGCGCGCTGCACCGTGTCCGGGGCGCCGACGATCGTCGTGTCCAGACGATTGTGCTCGGCGTCCGCCTGCCGGTAGACGAGACGTGCGCCGGGAACGCTCGAGAGAGCGTCGCAGATCGCGTCGATCACGCCGACGCGACGGCCCTCGCTGAAGTTCGGAACGCACACGACGAGCGCATTCGGATCCATCGCGTCGAAAGCCTACTCACCGCAGATATCCGAGTTGACCGCTGTCGGAGCACCGGTGTACGGTCTCTTCCCTGGACTCGAACACACGTTCGATTCGTCCGAGACCGCTGGTCACGGGCGTGGGGGCAGCATGTCCAAGCGCTACGACGAGGAGGTCGATGTTCGGGTCGAGCGCGATGCCGGCATGCCCTCGGCGTTCATCTGGCGGGGGCGCCGGTACGAGGTCGCCGACGTGATCGGGCGATGGCGGATCGAAGGGCGCTGGTGGGCTGACGGACGCGACCGCGAGTACTGGCGCGTCGAGGCGCGTGGCGGCGCGGTGTGGGACCTGTATCACGACCATCTCCGCGACCGGTGGCACGTCGAGCGGCTGTGGGACTGAGATGCGCCTCGTGGTCGTCTCCGTTTGAGCCGTGGATACGTTCGTCCACCTCGACGTGCGTTCGTACTTCTCCATCAAAGAGGGCGCGTTCTCGCCGGAGGCGCTGGCGCGGCGCGCGGGCGAGCTCGGCATGCCGGCAGTCGCGCTCACGGATCGGGACGGCCTGTACGGCGTGGCGAGGTTCGTCGAAGCGTGCGAGCACGAGGGAGTCCGCCCGATCCTCGGCGCGTCGCTCACGATCCGCGGTTCCGGAACGCTGCCGCTCGGTCCGTTGCGCGACGGACGCATCGTTTTCCTCGCGCGCGACGCGACGGGCTACGCGAACCTGTGCAGGCTGATCACCGACGCGCACATGTCGGGCGATCGCGGCGATCCGTCGCTGACGCCCGAGCAGGTGTGCGCGCATGCTGCCGGCCTCGTCGCGCTGGCCGGTTCGTGGTCGCCGCCCGGCGCGTTCGCGGTCGCCGGTCGAGTCGACGCGGGTTGCGCGTCGCTCGATCCGTACCGCGAGGCGTTCGGCGACCGCCTGTTCGTCGCCGTGGAGAACCGGCTCGAGAAGGACTCGCGGAAGGAGATCCGCGCGCTCCTGCGTCTGGCCGAACGCGCCGACGTTCGCGCGGTCGCGACCAATCCCGTCCGGTACCTCGTCGCCGATGACGCGTTCCTGGCCGACGCGCTCGAATGCATGCGCGAGCTCGTGCCGATCAGCCGGACGAACGTCACGCGCCGCAACGCCGAGGGGTGGCTGAAGCCGGCCGCCGAGATGCGCGCGCTGTTCGCCGAGCGCCCCGACCTGATCACGGCGGCGGTCGAGATCGCCGAGTCGTGTGAGTTCGACATCGGACTCCGTCGGGTGAACTTCCCGGAGTTCCCGACGCCGCGGGGACGGAGCGCGTCGAGCGTCCTCGCCGAGCGGTGCTGGCGCGGCTTGGAACGGCGCGAGCTGAAAGCGACGGCCAAGGTCGAGGACCGGCTGAACCACGAGCTCGCGATGATCCACCGGCTCGGCTACTCGGCGTACTTCCTGACCGTCGCCGACATCGTGGCCGACGTTCGCGCGATGGGCATCCGCTGCGCGTGCCGGGGAAGCGCCGCCGGCTCGATCGTCTGCTACCTGACGGGGATCTCCGATGTCGACGCGGTCCGGCACGACCTCGCGTTCGAGCGGTTCTTGAACCCGATGCGCGACGAGCTTCCGGACATCGACATCGACGTCGAATCGGCCAGGCGCGAGGACGTCTACGACATGGTGCTCTCGCGGTACGGCGACGACCGCTGCGCGTGCGTGGCGATGGTGGATACGTTTCGAGCTCGCGCGGCCGTGCGCGAGGTGGGCAAGGCGCTCGGCCTACCCGAGCCCGAGGTCGACACGGTCGCCAAGTCGTTCCCGCACATCGGCGCGGGAGATCTCCGCGTCGCGATCGAACGATTGCCCGAGATGGTCGGCTCGAACATGAACGCCGGACAGCTCGAGACGCTGTTTCGGGTGGCCGAACGGCTCGACGGGTTCCCACGTCACATCGCGCTGCACCCCTCCGGCATCGTGCTTTCGAACGACGACCTGGTGACGCGCGTTCCGCTCGAGCGCTCGTTCCAGGGGTACCGCGTGATCCAGGCGGACAAGGACGACGTGGAGCTCCTCGGTTACCTGAAGCTCGACGTCCTCGGCGTGCGGATGCTCTCGTCGATGCGACACGCGCTCGACGAGATCGCTCGGACCGAGCACATGAAGGTCGATCTCGACCGGATCTCCCTCGACGACGAGCCGACGTTCGAGCTGATCCGTGCGTCCGACACGCTCGGCTGCTTCCAGATCGAGAGTCCCGGCCAGCGTGAGCTGCTGCAGAAGCTCCAGCCGACCCGGTGGGAGGACCTGATCGTCGACATCT
>CALGFI010000098.1 GCA_937881155.1 uncultured bacterium
CGCGTCGGGGTTGGAGGTTCTCGTCGGCAACCGCCTGTCGAGCGTCGTCACCGTCAACCGCGAGAAAGCAGGAGACGATCTCGACGCCGTCCTATCCCGGCTGTCGCAGGTGCTCGACGTACCGGTGGCGGACCTCGAGCGGCGTCTGGACGACCCCAACTACTACTCGTTCTCGCCGATCCCCGTCGCTATGGACGTTCCCAAGCGGCTCGTCTTCTACATCCGCGAGCGCCTCGGCGACTTCCGCGGCGTCGAGGTGGTGGACCTCGCGGTTCGGACATATCCGCTGGGCGAGTCGGCCGCGCACGTCCTCGGATACCTGAGCGAGATCTTCGCGGATGAGCTCGACACCCCGGCCTTCGCCGACTACGAGCCGGGCGACCTCGTCGGCCGCGCGGGCATCGAGGCCGTGTACGAGCAAGACCTGTCGGGCGTCGACGGGATCACCAAGTACCGGGTCAACTCCGCCGGGGAGAACCTGGGCCCCATCGGCGGCGTACCTCCGGTCGGCGGGAACGACGTCGTGCTGACGCTCGACGCCGACCTTCAGGTCCTCGCCGAGCGCAGCCTGATCCTCGGGATGCGCCGAGCGCGTGGGATCTTCGATTCCGACTCGCGATCCAACCTGAAGGCGAACGCGGGCGCGGCCGTCGTGATGAATCCCGACACCGGTGGCATCGAGGCGATGGTCTCGTTCCCGAGCTTCAACCCGAAGGTGTTCACGCGATCGCTCGTCCAGTTCGACGCCGAGTTCGACTTCGACACCCGGTTTGGCGCCGCCACGGGCTACCCGCTTCTGAACCGGGCGATCGCCGGCGAGTATCCGCCCGGCTCGGTGTACAAGCCGTGGGTCGCGCTGTCGGCGCTCCAGCGGACGAAGGAGGTCCCTCGCGAGCCGATCGTGACGACGACCGACGTGTACGAGTGTCCGCCGGAGTACGTGACGCCGTTCGACGAGAGCGACCCGAACGCGATCATCTACAGCTTCAACAACTGGACGTCGGCGAACCTCGGATTCATGAACCTGTCGCGGGCGCTCGCGTTGTCGTGCGACACGATCTTCTACCCGATGGGCTACGAGTATTGGCGCCTCTATTACCCTCCGCCGCCGATCGACGACGTCCAGGGCAACGATGACGTACCGGCCAGACAGCCACTCCAGCGGGACCTCCGCGGCGCCGGGTTCGGGAGCGAGACGCACGTCGACCTCCCGGGCGAGCTGTCCGGACGCGTCCCAACCGCCGAATGGAAACGCAACATCCACGATACGTATCCGGAGTCGTTCCCGGAGGGGGAGTGGTTCCCCGGCGACTTCATCCTCATGACGATCGGGCAGGGCGACACGCTCGTCACGCCGATCCAGCTCGCCGCGGCGTACTCGGCGCTGATGCACCAGGACCAGCGGGTCTGCACGCCTCACGTGGTCGACCGCGTCGTCGATCCCCAGGGCGACGTCGTCCGAGAGTACCGACGCACATGCAGGGATCGGCTGCCGTTCGATCCGGGCTACGTCGCCTACGTTCGCGCCGCTTTGACCGGAACGGTCAGGGAAGGAACGGCGAACGGCGCGTTCTCCGGCTTCCCGTTCGATCGCGTCTGGGTGGCCGGCAAGACCGGGACCGCTGAGGTGGACCCGAAGCAGGACTACTCGTGGTTCGCGGCCATGACCGAGGCGCTCGGTGAACGCCATGTCGTCGTCGTCCTCGTCGAGCAAGGCGGGCACGGTTCGACGACCGCCGCGCCGATCGCTCGCCGCATCATCGAGGGGATGTACGGGCTCGAGTTCAGCGACCCAACCGGCGTCGAGGTGACGGACTGATGGATCTCGTTGCGGGCAGGGCCTACCCAATCGAGCGGCGTCCGGTTCGGCACATCGACCCCGTGCTCATCATCGCGGTGATCGGGCTGGTGATCATTGGCGTTTTCGCCATCTACTCGACGACGAATGAGGCGCTCTCCGCGGTGGACCTCGACCCCGGTCGGTTCGTGAAGCGTCAAATCACCTTCGCGGTCCTCGCGGTGGTCGTCGTCATGGCCGTCGCGAGCTTCGACTACCGGTTCCTGCGCGTATACGCCGGCTTGATCTACGCGGCGTCGATCGTGCTCCTGATCCTGGTTCGAACGCCGTTCGGAACGTCGGTGAAGGGGTCCCAGCGGTGGTTCGAGCTCTTCGGGTTCCAGCTGGCGCCGTCCGAGATCGCGAAGCTCGCCGTGATCGGGATGCTCGCCGCGTTCGTCTCGGAGATCCGTGGCGAACTCTCCCTCTCCGACGTGTTCCGCTCGGCCGGTCTCGCTGCGCTCCCGGCTGCGCTCGTGTTCCTGCAGCCGGACCTCGGAACGTCGATCGTGTTCGCCGCGATCCTCGTCGGGATCCTCGTCGTCGCGGGTGCGCGAGCTCGACATCTCGGCATCCTCGCGCTGACGGCCATCGTGCTGATCTTTGCCGGGTTCCAGGTCGGCCTCGTTCGCGAGTACCAGATCGCACGGCTCACCGGGTTCCTCGACGCGGCGAACGATCCGGACCGAACCGACTACAACCGTCTTCAGGCTGAGGTCGCCATCGGCGCCGGCGGCGTGTTCGGCCTCGGGTACTTGCAGGGGACGCAGACGAACCTGCGATTCGTCCCCGAGCAGCACACCGACTTCATCTTCACGGCGATCGGCGAGGAGTTTGGATTCGTCGGCGCGCTCGCCTTGCTCGGTCTGTTCGGCGTGGTGCTGTGGCGCGCGTTCCGAATCGCGTTCATCGCCAAAGACGCGTTCGGCACGTATCTCGCGGCCGGCGTGGCATCGATGCTCGCACTGCAGATGTTCGTGAACGTCGGGATGGCGATCGGCATCATGCCGATCACCGGCATCCCGTTACCGTTCGTCTCCTACGGAGGAAGCTCGCTCCTCGTGAACGCGGCGGCGGTCGGCGTGCTGCTCAACGTGCACATGCGCCGCTTCACGTAGACGGCGCCTCGTTACTCGATCGCGTCGTCGAGCTCCAACGGGATCGTCCACAGGAACGTAGAACCGTCATGCCTCGAACGTTCGAGGATCACATCGCCGTCCATCGCCCGTGCCGCGGTTCGCGCGAGCGCGAGACCCATGCCGGCCCCCTGGTGGACGCGAACGTTGAGCTCCTCAAGCTGCTCGAGCGGACCGAAGATCCGCTCCGACTCGTGATCCGAGATTCCGCTGCCATGGTCGGACACGCGGACCTCGATCCAATCGCCGTTCCGAGTGACCCCGATCTCGACGGTCGACGCCTCCGGCGAGAACCGCATCGCGTTGTCGACGAGCTCGACGAGCACGCGCCCCGCCACGGTCTTGTTCAGGTGCGCCTTCGGGAGCCCTTTCTCGGCCGAGACCTGAACGCGAAGATGGCCGCTCGCAACCTCACGTGCGACGTCGGCAACGTCAACCTGCTCGGTCAGCGCTGCGTCGACGGTGAGCTCGAACCGCTCGCACAGGCGTGAGAGCGCCTCCGCCCGGGAGACGAGCCGTTCGAGGAGGTCGTTCTGGAGCTCCACGGGGACCTTGCCGCTCGCGAGGGTCTGTCCGATGCCGAGGATCACCGTCACCGGAGTTCTGAGCTCGTGCGAGAGTCGGGCGACCAGATCGTGGCGTCGCGCTGCCCGCTCGACGAGCGCCTCCTGGGCGGCCTCCAGCTCACGGGCCCGGCGGCGCTCGCGATCGAGGGCCTCGGTGAGCTCCTCGATCACGCGCGGCGTGACCTCGGCGCTGAGGACTGCGCCGCCCTCGGCCGCCCTCTGGACGGCGTTCAGGATCTCGTCGCCGTCGGAGTCCTTCAGGACATAGCCGGACGCGCCGGCGACGAGCATCTCGCGGACGATGAGCTGGTCCTCGTGCCCCGAGAGCGCCACGATGCCGACGCCGGGGAAGCGCTCTTTGAGGCGCCGGGTGGCCTCGATCCCGTCCATGAACGGCATCCGGACGTCCATCAGCACGACGTCGGGCCGGAGCTCCGGCACGAGTTCGAGCGCGCGGATGCCGTTGTCGGCCTCGCCAACCACCGACAACCCGTCGGTGTCGAGCAGCGAGAGGACCGACTCCCGAAAGCCCACGTTGTCGTCGACCACGAGCACTCGGATCGGCCGTGGCTGCGGCTCGGCGCGGGGAAGGACGGCCGGTTTCATAGGCCCGGGGAAGTGTCGCGTGCTTGGCTCCGTCGGTGTATCAGGCACCCGTCCGGTTCTCCCGGCCGCGGACCCGACACCCTGTAGCCGGGAAGAGCTAGTGTCGCCGGGTTCCTAGGGCCTCTGTCGACGGATCGCCGCAGCCTCCCCGGTCCTTCGGCACCCCCTTGCTATCCTGTGGGCAGGTTTCCCGCCGAGCGCGCGGCCATCCGGGCCGCGAGAACGCCTGGCGAGGTTCGAGGAGGCGAGGCCCGGCGATGCCGGCGCCCGGTGACCCGGAGCGCGGCGGCCGGACGGCCCGCAGAGGACAGGGGTTTTTCGCGTGCGCGACACAGCGCCGCAGGGGCGAGGCGGCCGGACGGTCGTCGAACCCCGGCGCATCCACGGAATCGGTGGCACGTCACGCCATCGCACCGCCCCATCCCTCCGCAGGTCGACCCCTACACACGCGCCGCCCGTCTCC
>CALGFI010000099.1 GCA_937881155.1 uncultured bacterium
TCGGCGCGGAACCCGTCCACCCGCGTCCACAACGCGACGTACGGGTCTCGAGGAACCTGCGCCTGCAACGCGACGAGACGTTCGACGGCGTCGGCCGCCGCGATCCGACGCCGGTGCAGCAGCATTTGCCTGTCGAGCAGTGCGCGGTTCAGCGCGCGCGGGCCGAGCGACTTGCTCGGCCCGCGACCTATCGGCAACTGGAACTAGACGCGCCGGCGGTACCGGAGGATGGCCAGCGGCGCGAACACCGCCGTGAGCGCAGCCATCCACAACACCGCCTGGATCACCGGCCGCGCCACGGGGAGGCCGCCGAGCATGAGGCCCCGTACCGCGTCGATCACCGACGTCAGCGGGTTCGCCTTGACGAACCCCTGGAGCCACCCCGGCAACGTCTCGAGCGGCACGAACGCGGTGCTGGCGAACGAGAGGGGCAGGATGATCATGAAGCCCCACGTGTTCACCGATTCGGTCGTCCGGGCCGTGATCCCGATGAACGCCATCGGCCAGCACATCGTGATGCCGAACGCGGCCGCCAGCACGAACGCCGCCACCGCACCGGCGAATCCGCCGCCGAAGCGGAACCCGAGGAGCGTCGCGAACGCGGTGATGATCACGATGCTCCACACGATCCGTGCGCCGTCGGCGAGGATCCTTCCGGCGATCACCGCCGACCGGCTGATCGGGAGCGAGCGGAACCGGTCGATGACACCGCGCTGGAAGTCCACGTTCAACGCGATGGCCGTCGTGAACGGCAGGAACGCGAGTCCCTGGACCAGGATCCCCGGGAGCGCGAACTGCAGGTACTCGCGGCTCGAGCTGGCGATCGCGCCGCCGAACACGTACACGAACAGCGTTAGGAACATGAGCGGCTGGATCGTCATCTCGACGAGCTGCTCGGGCGTCGCCTTGATGTGCAGGAGATTTCGCCGGGCGATCGTCAGCGTGTTGCGAAGTGCGCTCGTTCGTCCGGTAGCGGGGAGGGCAACGGAAACGGCGCTCATGTCGTGCTCCTTTCATGGTCGTCGTCGCGCGGATCGGGCTCGTCCTCGGCTAGGTGTCCGGTGATGGCCAGGAACACCTCGTCAAGGCTCGGACGCCGCAGCGACAGGTCCTCCACGACGATGCCCTCCTCGTCGAGCCGTCGAACGGCCTGACCGAGCGCGGAGCGCTCGGCGATCGAAACCGTGACGAGCTGTCCGTCGTTGTAGGCGGCTTCGTCACCCGCGGCGAACGACGACAGGATCTTCTCCACTGCAGCGAGGTCGGCCGGATCGACCGGGCGCGCTTCGAGCACCTGCCCAGCGATGCGCATCTTCAGCTGCGCCGGCGTTCCGGCGGCGATCACGCGGCCCTTGTCGATGACGACGATCTCGTCCGCGAGCCGGTCCGCCTCCTCGAGGTACTGCGTGGTGAGGAGCACGGTGGTGCCCTGGGCGACGAGCGTGCGGATCATCCCCCACAGCTCCAGCCGGCTCCGCGGGTCGAGACCCGTCGTCGGCTCGTCCAGGTACAGGAACTGGGGACGCCCAACGAGGCTCGCGGCCAGGTCGAGCCGTCGCCGCATGCCGCCCGAGTACTGCTTCACGTACTTGCCGGCCGCGTCGGAGAGATCGAACGCTTCGAGCAGCTCCTTCCCGCGCGCCCGAGCGTCTCGCGTGGACAGTCCGAGCAGCCGCCCGATCATGTACAGGTTCTCCTGCCCGGACAGTAGCTCGTCGACTGCGGCGTACTGACCGGTGAGCCCGATCAGCCTTCGCACCTCGCGCGGTTGACGCACGACGTCGTAACCGCCGACGGTGGCTCGCCCGGCCGTCGGTTGGAGCAGCGTCGACAGCACCCTGATCGCGGTGGTCTTGCCGGCGCCGTTCGGCCCGAGCAGCCCGAACACGGTTCCCTCGCTGGCAACCATGTCGATCCCGTCGAGCGCGCGAACCTTTCCGAAGTCCTTGGCCAGGCCCTCGGCTTGGATGGCTGACGTCACGGAACCCCTCCCTTCACTCTTTTCCGAAGCAACGTCGCGGACCGCGTCGCTAGTCCCTCTGACGGAGATCCGTCCCGGAACTCACCGGACCGAGAGGGATCCGTCGAAGCACCACGGACCGTATGGCGGGATGCGGACGCTTTCGGTCCTGATCCCGAGATATCTTCCCAACGTTCATGACGCGGTCGAGACGGGCAACGTGACGGTGTTCGGCGGGTCGCGCCCGGCCACCCGGCTGCTCGCGATGCTTGAGTCGCGCCCGGCCACCCGGCTGCTCGCGATGCTGGAGCTGCTCGAGGCGCGTGGACGCGTGAGCGGCCGCGAGCTCGCCGACCGGCTCGAAGTGGACCCGCGGACGGTGCGGCGCTACGCCGTCAAGCTCGAGGAGCTGGGCATCCCGGTGGAAGCCGAGCGCGGCCCGTACGGTGGATACCGGCTCCGTCCGGGGTTCAAGCTCCCCCCGCTCATGCTCACCGACGCCGAGGCCACGGCGGTCGTGCTCGGCCTGGTCCTCAGCAAGCGAATCGGGATCTCGATCGACGAGCCGGCAAACGACGAGGCGCTCGCCAAGATCCTCCGCGTCCTTCCGACCGAGCTTCGCGATCGCGTCGGCGCCTTGGAGGGAAGCCTCGGACTCACATGGAAACCGCGTGAACCGCAACCACCGGCGACGGACGTCGTCCTGACGCTGGCGTCGTCGATCCGAGCGCGGCGGAAGGTGCTGATCCGCTACGCGACGCCGGGCCGTGAGGAGTCGGACCGAACGGTCGCTGCCTACGGCATCGTCTTCCACTTCGCCCGCTGGTACGTGGTCGGCCACGACGACCGGTCGGGCGAGATCCGAACGTTCCGGATCGATCGGATCGTTCGCGCGGAGATGCGGCGCGAGCGGGCGGTGGTCCCGGAGGGATTCGACGCGCCGGACCACGTGGCGAGGTCGATCGCGCAGATCCCGTGGGGGCAGGAGATCGAGGTGGTGTTCGACACGACGATCGAGGAGGCGAGACAGCGGATCCCGCGCACCGTCGGCGACCCTCAGGAGACCGAAGACGGTGTGGTGTTGCGGATCCGTTCGGACGACCTCGACGCGGCGGCACGATGGCTTGCGGTGTTCGGCTGGCGGTTCACGGTTCGAAAGCCGGAGGCGTTCAAGGCCTCGGTCAGGAAGGTTTCCGAGATGCTCGCCGCGGCGGCGGACTAGCTCGCGGCGCCGTTCCTCACGCGGTCGTCGAGTCCGAGCGATACGACGATCGAGGAGGCGAGGCAGCGGATCCCGCGCACCGTGGGCGACCCTCAGGAGACCGAAAGCGGTGTGTTGTTGCGGATCCGTTCGGACGACCTCGACGCGGCCGCGCGCTGGCTTGCTGTGTTCGGTTGGCAGTTCACGGTTCGGAAGCCTGCGGAGTTCAAGGTATCGGTCCGGAAGGTGGCCGAGATGCTCGCCGCGGCGGCGGACTAGCTCGCGGCGTCCTTCCTCACGTTGTCGTCGAGTCCGAGCGAGACGACGGTCTCCGGATGAATGCGGATGATCCCCTCGCCGCGCGTCTCTGGCGACGGGTCGATCGCCTCCGCGGGCCCCTCGACCATGACCATGCGAGGTCGCCACGGGCTTGTGCTCGCCAGGTCGTCGACGACGAAGGCGGCGCGGGCGTTCGCCCTGACGTTCCGGAACTTCCGTGACCGGGCGAACGCGTGCCCCGTGATGTCGAACGTGGCGTGTTCGGCGTCGTAGCGCCACATCCCGACCGGCACCACATGAAGGTGGCCTTCTGGGTCAGCCGTGGCGAGCCGCCCGAGCCGCCGGTCAGACGTCAGGTACTCGATCTCGACAGGGGACAGCGGTCGCATCTTTCGGCCTCCTTCGACGGGCCTCTTCCTCGGAGAACACCGGCGCCTGTCCACCTAATCCCTGGTAGATGTAGCATGTGCATCGCGATATACTCGAGACGCATCAGTTAAGAAAAGGGAGAGGACGAGATGACGGGCGGTCAATTCGTGCTCGAGGCGAGAAGGCGAGAAGGCTTGACGCAGCGTGAGCTGGCGCGGCGGGCAGGCCTCAGCCAGCCCCAGGTGGCACGCATCGAGTCGGGGGTGATGTCTCCGACGTTCAACCGCGTCGTGGAACTCGTCAGAGCGTGCGGTCTGGATCTCGTGGCCTGGATCACACCCGCGGACGACTCGGACTGGCACATCGCCCTGGCCAACCTCGCGCTCGACGTGGACGCCCGCGTCCGTCAGCATCAGGCCGCGCTCCGTTTCGCGCGGGCGGGTCGTGCGGCGCTCGAGCAGGCCCGTGCCGGAGCCTGAGCTCGCCCCCGAACGGATGCTGTCGGTCCTCCGCGACCACGGCGTTCGGTACGTTCTTGTCGGTGGCTTCGCCGCGGTGATCCACGGCTCGCCGTACGTGACGGTGGACGTCGACGTCGTTCCCGATCGCTCCGAAGAGAACGTGCGGCGCCTTTCGGACGCGTTGCGCGCGATGAACGCGAAGATCTGGACCGGCAGTGAACCGGAAGGCGTGCCGTTTGGGCATGACAAGAGATCGCTGGCGGAGAGCAACGTCTGGAACCTCGTGACCGACCACGGTCGACTCGACATCACCTTCGTCCCGGCGGGGACGACGGGCTATGACGACCTGTCGCGTGATGCTGTGCACCTCACGATCCTCGGTGTCGAGACCGACGTCGCTTCGCTCGCCGATGTCATCCGTTCGAAGGAGGCGGCGGATCGCGAGAAGGATCGGCTCGTGCTGCCGGTCCTTCGGCGGATCCTCGAGGAAGGTCCGAAGTGACGGCCGAGACCATGCGCGTGACGCTCGTTCCGCACACGCATTGGGATCGCGAGTGGTACGAGCCGTTCGCGGTCTTCTCGGA
>CALGFI010000100.1 GCA_937881155.1 uncultured bacterium
GACGGTATCCCGGACGTCGCGCGGGCGACGACGCCCGGGTGCTCCTTCCGGCGGCCTTGCCCCGACGCCGGGCCCTGGTGGTCGGGACTTCGGCGAGGTCCCCTGCCTCGCCTGGCGCCGCCGATTCCGCTGTTCGACGGGCGGAGTAGTACCCCCTGTTCATTCAGGACAAACGCACCGCGTGGCAACCAGCGACCACGAACGGTGCGCGGGCAGCGTCCGGCCGTGCCGGATGGGCACCCGAGCCGAGCGAGAGGGAGCCCCGGCGCCGAGGCGCCGGAGCTCCACAGTCGCGGAGGCCAGTCCAGACGCAGGCGGTGGAGGGGCCACCGACTTTTGGGCAGGGGGCGGACCGGCCTCCCCGTTCGGGTTGATCTACGCCGTGTGGCGGCTCCTCGCTGCCGCTCGATGCACGAACAGCGCCACGATGAGACGGGCGAGGGCACCGACGACGAGACCGGCGATCAGGCAGGCAAAAACGGCCACGGCCGGAAACTCCTTCCCCTTCCCCAGCCCGGAGATCCAGGCTTGCGTACCCCCATCAGGGCGGGACAAACCAAAACCCAAGCGATGCCCGGCGCCGGCTGGTTCCCTCAGGCCGGGAGCTTGTTCGTGCGGAACCGCCGCACGTTCAGCAGGTACGGGGTGGGCTGCGTGTGCTCCCAGCAGAGATCCCCCGTGTTGTAGACGGACAGCACCGTCGGGCACGACCCCTCAGCGCACACGCGTCCCATGCCCCCACGCCGAGGTGCCTTGCTGGTGCCGCCGGGGAGCTTGCCGCGCAGCCAGAGCCTCGCTTCGAGATCGACGGCTTCACCCATGATGGGCGACGACGTACCCGGGGATCAGGGAGGCGAAACCGACCCCGCGAACACTTTCTTCGAATCCCCGGGTGCCGGGATGATTCCCGGATGGTCGGCCTGGACTAGGTTTCCACGCGGCGCAAGGACCGAAGCGTTCTGGACAGCAACCGCGAGACGTGCATCTGGCTGATCCCGAGCTCCTGCGCGATCTCGCTCTGCGTGCGTTCCTCGAAGAAGCGCAGGTACAGGATGCGGCGTTCTCGCTCCGGCAGTCGGCGGATCAGCGGGCCCACGCTCTGCCAGCTCTCCAGGTTCTCGAACCTGTCATCCTTCGCGGCCAGCGTGTCCATCGGCGAGAAGTCGTCCCCGAACCCGGTCGGCGCGTCGAGCGAGTCGGCGGTGTACGCCCTCGACGCGTCGATCGCCTCGATGACGTCCTCCTCCGACGCGCCGACCTGCTGCGCTATCTCTCGGATGGTCGGCGACCGCCCCAACTCCTGGGTCAGCGACGCCATCACGCGCGTAACCCGAACGGCAAGCTCCTGGATGGGCCGTGGAACGCGAACGGCCCACCCCTTGTCGCGGAGGTGACGTTTCAGCTCGCCGATGATCGTGATCGTCGCGAACGTCGAGAACTTCACCTCGCGCTCCGGGTCGAGACGGTCGATCGCCTTGAGCAGCGCGAGCATCGCCACCTGTTCGAGATCCTCGAGAGTCTCGCCGCGCCCGGCGAACCTGCGTGCCAGGTACCGCGCGAGCGGCCGGTGTCGAACCAGGAGCTCCTCGCGCGCCTTCTGATCGGGGAGCATTCCGAACAGCTGCGTGTCGCCGAGCTCGGAAACCGGGGTCATCGCGTGTTCGTGCTTCCTAAGGCTCGTTTCGCCACTCGAACCGCGGGCACTCCATCCATTCGTTCCCACGCCACGTTGTCGGCGAGCCCCTGCAAAACCTGCGACGCGAGTGAATGCTCGACGCCGTCCGGTGGCCACCGCGGCACGTCGGCGTTGGTGCTGCATGTCGCCTGAACGCCGACGGGGGTCGGCTCCAACCGCACCGTCAGCTCGGTTCCGCGCGCGATCAGCAACTGGGCACAGGCCTCGTCGACCGCGATGCGCAGGTCCTCGATCGCATCGATGGTCAGGTCGTTCCGTGCGGCGACGCTTCCCACCACCGTGCGGACTACGTGCAGGAACTCGGCCCGTGCGGGGACCGTGATCACAACGGTGTCCTGCGGATGCGCATGCACGCGTGCCTATACTGACATCGCGCCGATCGCGACGTCCTGGCGAGGGATCTCGAGCAGCAGGTACGTCGGGACGACAAAGGGGCCCGAAGGTCGAACTCCGACTCAATACGCGGACCGAAAACGACTGGACGGTGCTCGAGGTGAGCGGCGAGCCGGACCTCCGCAGGGACGTCGCTGGGGCCGTCGGCTGATGAGTGACGATCTGTTCGAGCTCCAGCTGCCGTCGCTGGCCGAGCATCTGGCCACCGCAAGGTCGTTCGCGGCCGCCGTCGCCAGGCACTATGACGTTGCGGGCGAGGCGGTGGAGGACCTCAAGATCGCCATCTCCGAGGCGTGCGTCGATGCGCTCGTCGCCGGTTCCGGGATCCGCTTGAGGGCGGAGGACGTCGGGCGCGCCGTCACGTTCGAGGTCGACGCGCCCGAGGCGCCCCAGACCCCGGAACAGGAGGCGCTCGACGAGTTGGGTGCGCCGGCCAGGCTCGAGCTCATCCGCTCGCTGTTCGCGGACGCGACGATCGAGAAGGACCACGGCAGGCGCGCCATCCGGTTTTCGTTGCCGATCGACTGAGCGCGCCGTCTGTCCCAGCGCCATCCATGAGCCCCGTGATCGTCGTGCGCTACCCCGTCGCGTTCCGCGCTCGTTCCGCTTCGTTGCGGCTTCGCATGGGAATGCTCGCCCGTGTCGAACAGCGTGTCGAACCGAAGGAGGCGACGATGGGCGAGAAGGTCGACGAGACGAAGGGCCGGGCGAAAGAAGCCGCCGGCGACCTGACCGGCGACAAGGACCTGGAACGCGAGGGTCAGATGGATCAGGCCGGCGCGAAGGTCAAGAAGAACGCCGGTGCCGCCGTCGACAAGACGAAGGAAGCGGTCGACGACGTGATGGATCGCAACGACGACCGCTAGTCATCTGACCCGGATTCGTCCTCCAGCTGGCGACCCAGCGGCAGGACGAACCACAGACCCGCGATGAGTGCGGCGGCCGCGGCGACCGTGGCCGCCGCGCCCGCCGTACCGAACAGGACATCGGCGATCACGAATGCCGCCCCGCATATCGCGAGCGCCAGGAACGCGAGGCCTGTGATCGCCGTTCGGTTGGAGATCCGGAGCATCCGCTCCTTGTCGTAGCGACGCCACCGCAACCGGTGATAGGCCGGCGGCGTCATCAGGAACGCGGTCGAGGCGATCGTCGCGCAGAACGTCGCGAAGTAGACGTTCCGCTGCTGGTCGGTGAGGTCCCGGAACGTGCCGGTGAACGGGATCGTGAGCAGGAACGCGAACAGCACCTGCACTCCGGGGAGGGCGACACGAAGCTCGTTCAGCAGCTCGATCAGCTCGCGGTCGAGCCGTTCGTCCCGGCTCTCCTTCTTCCCGCGCGCTTGATCTTTCGGATCGCTGGCCGCCATAGGGGTTCGGGTTTACCCGCATCTCGCTTCGGGAATCCTCCGGTCGAGCGGGACACCGCTGACAGGAGGAGCAGATGAGCTACCAGGAGCACCACAGCCACGACGCCCCGCCCGAGGGCAGCGGCTACGTCGGCTACGCTGCGATCAAGTACACGGCGATCGTAGTCATCGTGCTCGCCATCCTGGCGTTCGTCGCCTGGTACATCCTGCCGCGCGTCGGGTAACGCCGGCGAAGAAGTCCCCAGACGTACCAGCTAACACGGAAGGGAGCACAGATGCTTGCTGTCCTGATGCAGGCTGGCAACAACGGCGGAGCCGAGACACTGCTGTGGATCATCGCCGCGGTCCTTGTGATCGCCGGGATCGTCAACCTCATCCGCGGTGCCGTCGTCGCAGGAATCGTGCTGATCATCGTGGGGCTGTTGGTCGGCCCCGGCGGGGTCAGCATCTTCACATAACCGTTCTCAAGCGCGTAGCGCTGCGAACGTAGCGCGAGGCGAGGTCGCCGCCCTTCGGGCGGCGATCTCGCCGTTTCTATGCCGAGCGGAATGCCGGAGTTCGTCCAAGACCGCACGTACTACCCTGCGATGCATGTCCACCGTGGGTCCGGTCGGCCGCACTCGGCCCATGGCCGACCTGCTCGTCGAGCGACACCTCCCCTCGGAGCCGGCGACGGTCGGGGTAGCTCGTCGAGCGATCGACGCGATCGGCGCGCGCCTGCGGCCCTCGGCGATCGAGGGCGCGAGGCTGCTCGTGAGCGAGCTGACGTCAAACGCCGTCCGCCACGGTCCACACGACGTAGGCGCGGACCTCGCGCTTCGGATCGGATTGCGAGAGGACGTCCTCCGCGTCGAGGTGGCCGACGAAGGCGTCGGGTTCGACCCGCCGACGCCGACCGGTGTACTCGATGCCGGAGGGTGGGGTCTCGTCCTGGTCGATCGCGTGGCCGACCGTTGGGGCGTCGAGCCCGGTGCGCCGACGACCGTGTGGTTCGAGATCGACCGTGCGGCGCGCGACGGCGTGCGTTCGGTGTGGCCGGAGACGCTCGATCCACTGCTGCTGGACGTCATGGGGTTGGCCGTCGTCGCGACGGACACGAACGCGGTCGTCACCCGGTGGAACCGGCGTGCCGAGCAGATGCTCGGGATCGACGCAGCTAAGACGATCGGCCGGTCGATCGGGGACGTCCTGTTCGGTTCTCGGAACGACGAGACCGCCGAGACACTCGTCAAGCGCATCCGCGACGGCGAGGCGTGGGAGACGGAGTGGCAGATTCCGCGTGGCGCGTGGATACGGCTCTCGATCTCGCCCGTGCACGACGAGCGCGGCGAGCTCTTCGGGACGATCGGCGCGCTCGTCGACGTCTCCGAACGCAAGACGATCGAAGCCGCGCTTGGAGAGAGCGAGCGGCGGCGCAGCGAGGCGGAGCGAGGTCGCGTGGTGTTGTATGCCATCGCCCGTGCGATGTCGACGGCGTCGACGCTCGAGGAGGCCACGCCGCAGCTGATCGCGGCCATCGGCGAGGCCCTCGGATGGGAGGTCGGCGCGATGTGGCGCGTGGACCAGGACGCCGGGGTGCTGCTGTTCGTGGGGGGCTGGAGCGCAACCCCGGCGACGGGTCCACGGTTCCTGCGCAAGAGCGCGAACCTCCGCCTCCCGAAAGGCACCGGACTTCCAGGACGCGTGTGGGATCAACGCCGGCCGGCATGGATCCCCGACGTTGCCACGGATACGAACTTCCCCCGAGCCGCCGGCGGGCTCGAAGACGGATTGCACGCGGCATTCGCGTTCCCGGTGACGCTCGCCGGTGAGGTCCTCGGGGTCGTCGAGTTCTTCAGTCGAAGCATCCGGGAGCCCGACGAGCCGCTCCTGAACCTCATGGCAGCGGTCGGCGCGCAGCTCGGCCAGTTCGTCGAGCGTCAGCGGACCGAGAGCGAGCTCGCCGAGAGCGAGGCGCGCAAGACAGCCGTGTTCGAGTCCGCGCTCGAGGCGATCTTCACGATGGGCGAGGACGGCCGGATCGTCGAGATGAACGGCACGGCGGCCGAGATGTTCGGGTACGCGCGGGAAGACGTGATAGGCCGGGAGCTCGTCGCGCTGATCATCCCGCCGTCGCTCCGCGACCGGCACCGGCAGGGCCTCGAGCGGTATCGACGGACGCGCAAGGGCCGGATCTTCGGGCGACGCCTCGAGCTCAGTGGGATGCGGGCCGACGGCACCGAGTTCCCTATCGAGCTCACCGTGACGAAGGTGGACCTCCCGAGTTCGGAACCGGCGCTATTCACCGGATACATCCGCGACATCACCGACCGGCGTCGCGCACAGGAGTTGCAAGCGGCGATGATGGAGAGCGAGCGTGCTGCCCGCGAGCAGGTCGAGAGGGCGCACGAGCGCCTCGCGTTCCTCGCCGAGGCCAGCATGTTGCTCTCGGCATCGCTCGATCCACGGAAGACGCTCGCGAAGATCGCGCCGCTCGTCGTGCCGAGGCTTGCCGACTGGTGCAGCATCCACGTGCTCGAACCGGACGGCGGGATCCAGACCGTGGCGGTTGAGCACTCCGATCCCGACAAGCTGGCGGTCGCTCGCGAGTACCAGGAACGGTTTCCCTCGCGGCCCGAGGACGCGGCCGGCGTTGGTCTGGCCATCAGGACCCGGGAGCCGCAGCTGTATCCCGAGATCACCGGTGAGATGTTGGAGGAGATCCCCGAAGAGCGGCGAGGCGCCGTCCGAGAGCTCGGCATCAGCTCAGTCATGGTGGTTCCGTTGCAGGCCCGGGGAAGGTCCCTCGGAGCGATCACGTTCGCGTCCTCCACCCCGGGGCGCGCGTTCGGTAAGGACGATCTCGACCTCGCCCAGGACCTCGCGCGTCGGGCGGCGCTCGCGTTCGACAACGCGCGGCTGTACGAGGAGCGAAGTCACATCGCGCGAACCCTGCAGCGCTCGCTGCTCCCGCGGCGTCTCCCCGAGCTGCCCGGCCTCGAGGTCGCGTCGTTCTATCAGCCTTCCGGCGCGATGCGGACGGAGGTCGGCGGCGACTTCTTCGACGTGTTCCCGGTCGGCGAGGGCGCATGGGGTGTCGTCGTCGGAGACGTGTGCGGCAAGGGTGTCGAAGCGGCAGCGCTCACCGGCATGGCTCGGCACACGATCCGCGCGTCGGCGCTCCGGGAGCACTCACCGCGTGTCGCGCTCGAGGACCTGAACGACGTGATGCTGCGAGAGGATGGCGAGAGGTTCTGCACCGTCGCGCTCGCTCGGGTCGAGGTCAACGAGCGCGACGTCGCTCTCACCGTCGCATGCGGCGGCCATCCGTCCCCGTTCGTCCTGCGGCGCCGGGGAAAGCTCGAGACCGTCGGTGCGCCGGGAACGCTCCTCGGGGTGTTCGACAAGATCGCGATCGAAGATCGGTCGGCCAGGTTGAAGGCCGGCGACCTCGCCGTCTTCTACACCGACGGTCTCATCGACGCGCGCCACCCGACGCCGCTCGACGAGGCCGCGCTGCGTGCCCTGGTGCAGTCTTCGGCCGGCAAGACGGCGCAGGAGACGGTGGACGCGATCGCCGACGCGGTGGCCGACCCGTCGGGCGAGTCGCCGGACGACATCTGCATCGTTGCCCTGCGGGTGTCACCCGCGACGTAGCCGTACGCAAATGCGACTGGCGCCGCACACGCGCGTATAGGCTCCCCGGGACTGAATCGACCTGTGCAAAGGGGAATGGCATGGCGCGAAGGTGGCGAACCGCGGGACGCGTGGCGGCGATCGGGGTCCTGGCCCTTCTGCTGAGCGCCTGCCTGAAGCTCGACGTCGACCTGCAGGTGAACGCCGACAACACCGTCGGAGGAGCGATCATCTTCGGCGTCGACAAGCAGCTTCTCGAGCTGAGCGGCAGCTCGATCGAGGACGTACTCGACACCACCGCGCCGATCCCCGAAGACGTCGAAGGCGTCACGACCGAACCGTTCGAGGACGACCGCTTCGCCGGGCAGCGATTCACGTTCGAAGGCGTGCCGCTCGAGGAGTTCAGCAGCGGTGACCTCGCCATCACGCGGGACGGCGACGTTTTCACCGTGAACGGCGTGCTCGACCTGTCCTCTGGTCTTTCCGGTGCGACCGGGCTATCGGGGCTGACGGGACCGTTCGGCAACCCCGAGGAGCTCTTCCGCAATGCGGAGATGCGGGTCCGCATCACGTTCCCCGGGGAGGTCACCGAAGCGAACGGCGAGGTCGACGGCAACAGCGTCACGTGGGTCCCTGTCGTCGGCGAGCGTCTGGAGATCCAGGCGACGGCGAGCGCGGTCGACTCTGGCGACTCGAACCTGACGCTCCTGCTCATCATCGGCGCCATCGTGCTCGCCGTCGCGATCGCCATCGCGATCGTGATGTCGCGCCGGCGCGCGGCTCCGGCGGCCGCAGGCCCCGCCGGTCCGGCCGCCGGCGAGGGCACGGCAC
>CALGFI010000101.1 GCA_937881155.1 uncultured bacterium
ATCGATCCGACCGGCGTCTCGATCATCTGCGCGCTCGATCACGGGATGACGTCGCCAACGTTCCTGGAACCGCTCGCCGACATCGCGTCGCGAACGGCCGAGGCGGTGATGGGCGGCGCGAACGTGATCATGATGAGCAAGGGCATGATCCGAGTCGCGGAGCCGGCGTTCGCGCCGACGACGTCGCTCGCGCTGTTGCTCTCGGCGTCGGGGAGTCCCGACGGGGACCGGCCGCAGATCGTTCAGATCGCCGAGGTCGAAGAGGCGCTCGTGTTGGGCGCCGACGCCGTGGTCCTGTTCACCGCGCTCGGAGGCGACACCGAGCCCGGCATGATCGAGATCTTGGCGGGAGTAGGTCGAGAGTGTGCCGCGCTCGGCATGCCGTTCATCGCCGAGGCGGAGTTCCCGACCACGTACGCAACGGTCGAAGAGCTCAAACAGCAGTACGGGTTCGAGTACCTGCGTCGGAACGTGCGGTTGTGCGCGGAGCTCGGCGCCGACATCGTCAAGACGAACTGGCCCGGGGAGGCCGACTCGTTCGGAAGGCTGGTCGAGGCGGCCAACGGGATCCCCGTCGTGCTGGCCGGCGGCTCGCGTTTGGAGGACAAGGAGCTCTTGTGGCGGATGCAGGTCGCCGTTGAAGGCGGAGCGATCGGCTGCTCGGTGGGACGAAACATCTTCATGCACGAGTCGCCCGAGGCGATCACGCGGGCGCTCTCGCGGGTCATCCGCGAACGGTGGAGCGCCGACAAGGCGCACGACGCCCTCGTGGAGGAGCTGAGCACTGGGGTCGCGTCGTGAGAGCGGCGTTCATGACCGATGTGAACGCGGTCGAGGTCCGTGACGTCGAGGAGCCCAAGCCCGACCCGGCCGGCGCGGTCTTGAAGGTCGAGGCATGCGGTATCTGCGGGACCGATGCGCGAACGTTCTTCAACGGCGATCCCCGGGCGCCGGTCCCGTGGCAGCTCGGGCACGAGCCGGTAGGGGTACTCGAAGAGGTCGGTCCGGACGCAGACCTGCCGCCCGACGTCCGGCGCGGCGACCGCGTGTTCCTGGGCTCGATCCTGACGTGCGGTGAGTGCCGCTGGTGCGTCGACGGGTTCCAGAACCTGTGCGAGCGGCACCTGCTCTACGGCTACGAACCCTTCCCCGGCGCGTACGCGGAGTGGGCGCTCGTTCCGCCGATCGCGACCAAGAACCTCATCCCTCTGCCGGACGAGCTGCCGTCCGATCTCGCGACGGTCGCCGATCCGTTCGCCTGCGCGCTGAACGGCGTCGAGATGCTCGACGTTCGTCTCGGCGACGTCGTCGTGATCCTGGGGACGGGTCCGATCGGGTGTTGGCAGGCGGTGATGTGCAGAGACCGAGGCGCGAGCACGATCTACATGACCGACGTGAACAAGGACCGTCTCGACGTGGCGCTCGGGGTGGTCGGTCGGTTCGTCGACGACGCTTGGGTCACCGGTGAGGACGACGACGGCGTCGAGCAGGTCATGTCGCGAACCGATGGCCGCGGCGCCGACCGCGTGAGCGTCGCCGCGCCGTCGAAGCAGGCCCAGCAGGCGGCGCTGGAGATGGCCGCCAAGCGCGCTCGCGTCGTGTACTTCGCCGGGCTGCCGAAGCACGACCCCGTCAGTCCGCTGGACATGAACCAGCTGCACTACAAGGAGCTGGCGATCCTCGGCGCGTATGGGGCGACCCATCGCCAGTACCGAATCACGATGGACTACCTGAACAGGCGGAAGGACGATCTCGCGCCGGTCGTCACGCACCGGTTCCCGCTCGAGCGGATCGGGGAGGCGTTCGCGACGATCCGGGATGGAACCGGATTGAAGATGGTGATCGTGCCGTGACCCCGCCGTACGTCATCGGGTGCGACGTCGGGTCGCAGGGCACGAACGTCGCCCTGTACTCCGCCGATGGGGAGCTCGTCGCGTCGTCGTATCAGTCGTATGACCTGTCGTTTCCGTTTCCGGGGGCGGCGGAACAGGACGCCGACGCCTGGCCTCGCGCCGTCGCGACCGGCGTCCGCGAGGTTCTGTCCGCGGTTCCCGAAGGCCCGTCCGCGGTCAAGGGCATCTCGTTCGGCTCCCAGCTGGACGGCATGGTCGTGTGCGACGAGGCCGGCCGCGCGCTCCGTCCCGCGATGATCTGGATGGACCGGCGAGCCGAAGCCCAGGCGGCGCGCGTCGCGGAGCACATCTCTCGCCAGGACTTCTACCGATCCGTCGGCGCGAACCTCGACTCCTCGCACGCGGTGTTCAAGGCCCTGTGGGTTCGAGACGAGGAGCCGGAGATCTGGGCGAAGGCTTCTTGGTTGATGTCGCCGGGGACCTTCGTTCTCCGCGAGGTCGCCGGGCCGATCGCCGTGGACTACTCGAACGCGTCGTCATTGGCGCTGCTCGACCCTCGCTCGCGGAAATGGTCGTCAGAGGTGCTTGCGGCGCTCGACGTACCGGAATCGATGTTGGCTGAGCTTGGGGGAGGCACCGACCCCATCGGTCACGTGACGGCCGCCTTCGCCGAGGCGTCGGGACTCGACCCGTCGACGCTCGTGGCGATCGGGTGCGGCGACGAGATGGCCGCGACGCTCGGCGCCGGTGTCTTCGCCCCCGGCGAGGTTTGCGACGTCGTGGGCACGGCCGAACCGGTATGCGCGGCGTCCGCCGAACCGCGCGAGGATCCGACGATGCTCGTCGAGTGTCATCCGCACGCCGACCCCGATGCATGGCTGCTCGAGAACCCGGGGTTCGTATCCGGAGGGAACCTCCGGTGGTGGCGAGACCAGTTCGCGCCGATCGAGCGCGGCGCGGAGGCCGAGGGACTCGGCGACGCGTACGACCTCCTGTCGCGCCAGGCGGAACGGATCGAGCCGGGCGCGGAAGGGCTGGTGTTCCTGCCGGCGATGCAAGGCGCGATGGCGCCGGAATGGAACGGCTCGGCTCGCGGCGTCTTCTACGGCCTGACGCTCGCGCACACGCGGGCGCACATGACACGCGCCGTGCTCGAGGGAAGTGCGTTCGGTCTCCGCGACATCCTGGAGGCGATGATCTCGGCGGGGCTGGACGTCCGGCGACTGACGATCGTCGGCGGTGGGGCGAAGGGACCGCTGTGGCGGCAGATCAAGGCCGACGTCACCGGTCTCCCCGTCCGCGTGCCGCTCAACGTCGAGACCACTGCAACCGGCGCCGCGATCCTTGCGGCCGTCGCATCGGGCGTTCACGGTTCGGTGGCCGGCGCGGTCGAGGCGTTCGTGGCGTTCCAGCCCGACGAGCACGAACCGGACGCCGAACGGCGTGCCGCCTACGACGACGCGTACCGCCGGTACCGCGACGTGTACTCCGCGCTCAAACCCGTCTTCGGCACCTGAGGCCGCTCAGTTGCGGCTCGGTTTCGTCCGGCGCCGGGACACGACCGACGCCACGCCGAGCACCATGACGCCGAGCGCGACGGCCGTCACGAGCCCGACCGTGGCAGCGAGCCATCCCGTCAGGATCCCGCCGACCGCGAGCGCGACGACGGATCGCCTCGTGAGGCGAAGGCCGAACGGCCATGCGGAAACGAGGATCGCGACGACTGGCAAGACCAGCGGCCACCAGTCGTAGGAGGACGAACCCGGCCGGGGCCACCCCGGCACGCCGAAGCTGATGACCTCCATCACGGGAGGGTAATCGGCATCTTCCGCTCGGCGGTTCAGTCCTCCGGAGTCACGTACGCGGCGGTGATCCCACCGTCGACGACGAGCGACGCACCCGTCATGTAGGACGAGTCGTCGCTCGCGAGGAACAGCGCGGCTTTGGCGAGCTCCTCGGCCT
>CALGFI010000102.1 GCA_937881155.1 uncultured bacterium
CCCGCCGGGCTCACCACCCGGCGAGCCCGGAACCGCCTCAATCTCGCCGGTCATCTGCGGGTGCACCACGCACAGGAAGTAGTACGTCCCTTCCGCGAGCGGATCGACCCGATAGGCGACGGTCGCCGGTCCGGTGATGAGCTCGCCCTCGAACACGGGGGTCCCGGTGCGCTCGGGGTTGTCGAAGATCTCCACGTTGTGCTGGACGCTGTCGCGATTGTCGAACTCGATCGTGAACGGTGTGTCCGCGGGAGCCGACAGCGTCGTCGGCTCGAAGGCGATGTTCGCCGCGACGAGCTCCACCGTCGCTCCGTGGGCGCCGTTCTCGCCCGGCTCCTCAGCCTCTCCGGATCCGACGACGGCGAGCGCGATGCCGCCGGTGAGCATGGCCAGGCCGACCGTCGCACCGAACGCGGCGCCGATCGTCGAGCTCCGGATCGTGTGACGGTTCGCGGCGACGGCCGAGATGACCAGGATCCCCAGCGCGACCACGGTCGCCGTCACCGTCGCCGCCGTCGCGGTGACTCCGAGCAACAGCCGCGAGAACCCCCACAGCAGCGCGACGAGGAACACGACGATGCCGAGCGGCAACAGGATCGGAAGGACGACGCGGTCCCGCAGATCCGGCCTCATGACGACGTCACTTCAGCACGCCCGCGCGCACGTCGCGCTCGACCTGCCGGAGGGCGAGCGCGTCCCATCCGTCTCGTTCGCGCGCGAACCACCGGAAGAAGATCGCCACGATGAACCCCCACAGGATCAGTCCGCCGGCGATCTTCATGATCAGCCCGGCGAGGAGCTGATCGGTGATCGCCGAGATGCCCCAGATGCGCGGGAACGTCTCGTACACGGGATAGAGCGGCGACCGGCCAAACGTGAGAAACGACGCAGGGATCGTCGGGGCGAGCGACTGAACGAACAGGTACAGCATCTGCCCCGGCGGCGACAGGGCCGGCCGTTCCGCCAGCGGTGAGAGCACCGGCCACCACATCACGATCGCCGAGCCGACGATCAGCACGTGAAGCCCGAAGTGCGTGAGCTCCGAACTCACCGACGCCTCGACGACCTCGGGCCAGTGCGTGAACAGCAGCAGGCCGTTGAAGGTCGCGATCGCCACCACGGGACGGGTGAGGAACCCGAACGCGGCACCGAGCGCCCGAACGCGGAGAACCAGCCGCCACATCCAAGCCGGAATGCCAACCACGAGCAGTGGCGCCGCGACGAGCGTGTACACGAGGTGCTGGACCATGTGCGCCGAGTACAGGTAGCCCTCGGCGAGGTCGTGCACCGGCCAATCCGATGCGACGAGCAGCAGCGCCATCCCCGTCGAGAACAGCGCCGATCGCCTGCCGCGTTCCTCGAGGTCCGCCGGAGGAGCCGTGCGCGCGTGCGTTCGCACCGCGACCACGTAGGCGACCCACACACCGCCGAGCAGCAGCCAGACGTCTAAGTGCGGATGCCAATCGGGCATCGAGCTAGCCTCCGAACACCCGGAACGTGAGCAGCACGATCAGGTACAGGGTGATCGCGCCGGCGAGTCCCATCACGAAGAAGCGCGCGTACGTCCTGCTGTCGAACTTCAGGTGCATGAACCACAGCACGACGAGCGTGAACTTGATGAGCGAGAACAGGAACAGGAGCGGGATCAGGAGATCGCGAACCGCTTCGATGTAATACACGACGACCTCGAGCGCCGTGATCACCGCCAGGATGATGGCGATCCGGACGTACTCCTTCGGACTCGGGTGACGCGTGACGGCGCCGGCGTGACGGGCGCGCGCACCCGTGGTCTCCGGCTCGACCGTCTCGCGCTCGCTCACTGTGCTCCCCCCGGCGTCCCCGTAGGGATGAGGTACACGACCGTGAAGATGACGATCCACACGACGTCGACGAAGTGCCAGTACAGACCGACGAGCTCGACGGTCATCGCGCGTTCCGGCGGCAGTCTCCCCGCGAACGACAACGCGAGCACCGTCAGCAACATGAGGATGCCGACGGCGACGTGCGTCCCGTGGAACCCGGTCAGCACGTAGAACGTCGTGCTGAACAGGTTGGTGGTGAGCGTGAGGCCCTCGTCGGCGAACGTGGTGAACTCGAAAACCTGCCCGCCGACGAACGTCGTCCCCAGCATCGCCGTCGCGAGCAGCCACACGCGGAGCTGTCCCTGGTCGCCTCGCTGGATCGCCGCGAGCGCGAGCACCATCGTCAGCGAACTGGCGAGCAGCACGAACGACGACACCGACGTGTACGGAATATCGAACACCTCGGCCGGGTACGGCCCGACTCGGCTCGCCCCGCGGTAGAGCACGTACGTCGAGATCAGCGCGCCGAACAACAGGCAGTCCGACGCCAGGAACAGCCACATCGCCAGCTTGAGATGAGGCAGTCCCGTGCTGGTGCGCTCGTGCTCGCTTTCGACAACGTGCACGTCCATCGAGCGACCGATCTGCGCCATCAGCGCGTCATTCCGCCGAGGGCTCGAGGATCCAGCCGAAGAACCCGACGAGGACGACGACCACGCCGAGCCCCGCGAGCCACATGTTGAAGATCAGGCCGTACGCGATGATTGGCAGGCCCAGCGCCGCGACGACCGGCCAGTACGACGGCGATGGCATGTGGATCGCGTGGCCCGCGCCGTGACCGGCCGACGGGTCGTCCGCCACCGACTCATGCTCGTCGCCCGCCCCGCCG
>CALGFI010000103.1 GCA_937881155.1 uncultured bacterium
CCCTTCGGGTCCTCGGACCCGATCAGGATGCCGTTCAGGTTCATCTCGCCTCCTTTAGGCCGTCGTCTATATCTAGACGATCCGAGGGCCGGTTTGTCATCTCCGCAGGTCGTCCCACCCGGGCGGACGGGGAATGCGGAAGAGGATTAGGTCGCGGAGAAGTGGGTACCCGTCCGCCGAGCGCGTCATGGATTTCGCGCGTCCGCGAGGGGGGTTCGTGATGAACGTTCGGGCGAAGTTCGTCGCGGCGGTAGTCGGCGCCTCGACCGCTTTCACGCTGTTCCTGGCCGGCCCAGCGGCGGCCGACGATCCGCTCGGGGGCGTGGTCGACCAGACCGAGGATGCCATCGACTCCGCGGTGTCGGACACGACCCAAGTCGTGGGCGAGACGGTGGACACGACCCAAGTCGTGGGCGAGACGGTGGACGGGGCGTCCGACGTGGCGTCCGAACCCACTACCGCGGATGACGCCGTCGGGGATGTAGTCGCTGACTCCACGGCCGGCGTACGCGACACCGTGACCGCCGTGGGTGACGCGGTCGGCGACGTGAACGCGTCGACGAACGAAGCCGTGGGCGGGGCGAGCCATGTCGGCGACGCATCGATCGAGACGGACAGCTCGGCGGGCTCGGCGTATAGCACTGGCGGCGGCAGCGGCGATAGCACCGCTGGAAGCCTCGACGGCGACCGAGAGCGCGACGGCGAGAACGGGAGCAAGGACCGCTCGCGCGCGGACGAGATCGGTGATCAGGAGTGGATTTGGGAGCCCGCGGACCGGTTGGAGTCCACCTGGGAGGGCGTTCCCGTCGGGATGCGGGTCGAGCAGGTCGCCGTGAGCGACGAGAGCGATCCCTGCAACGACGACCCGGCGCTCGTCTGCCTGGGCATCCTGTACGAGATGGGCCGGTACGCGAAGATCGTGACCTCGGTCCTCGGCGCCCTCGCGACGACCGGCATCGGCTTCGTCGGACTGATGGCCATGGCGCTGGCGCTCGGCACGAGTGGTTCCGCCGCGCTCGTCGCGTCGCGTCGCCGTTCGGCCGCAGCGGCCGCTCGCGGGTGAGAGATGTTGTCGTTCCGGCGTCGGGCGCGCTCCTCGCAGTTCTCCGATCGGGAACAGGCGTACGCGCTCGCGCTCATCATGGTGGGGATCGTGCTGGTCACGGTGGCAACGGTGGGCATCCTTATCGAAAACACCGCACGCCAAGACGCTCGCGAGTCCGCGCGAATGCTCGGACCGCCGGCTGGAGCGACGCCTGATCGTTCCGGTTCCCGGTCGGATCTCGGCGTGGCCGAGTACGTCAACGGGACGTACGACTACGGATTCGAGTATCCGGCGAGCTGGACCGTGCAGGAGAACGCACAGATCACCTCACTCGAGAACCCGAACGGTCGTATCCGCGTGCGGTTCGGGATCAGTCGGTCGGGCGATCTGGAGACGACGGCGGCGCGGTCGATCCATTCCCTCTCGGATGTCACGTCCGATCGCGACGTGATCGGGATGACGCGCGAGAAGATCGATGGGTCCAGCTCGCTCCTCGTGAGCGGCACGGCGATCGACGATGGGGGCCGGCGCGTTCGCTTCCTTTCGATCACCGTCCGAGGACAGTCGAAGAACTACGCGATCTCGATCCTCGTGCCGCGCCGCTCGGATCCCGTCACCGTCCTTCCACAGATCGAGGAGATCGTGTCGTCGTTCGACGTCCTCGCGACGGGAGCCGACGTCTCGGTCTAGCCCCGCCCGGTCAGAGCGACGGATCGAGGACCGTGCGGACGACCCTGCCCGCGATCATGTCGTCGAACGCTTGCTCTACCTCCTCGAGCGGCCGCCTCGTCGTGATGAGCTCGTCGACCTTCAGGCGCCCGGACCGGTACAGGTCGACGAGGAACGGGAAGTCGAGCGCGGGACGGACGCTGCCGTAGTTCGAGCCCACGATGCGCTGTTCGGCCTCGGCGAGCGCGCGCGGTTCGAACCGCGCCATCGCGCCGGTCGGCGCGAGGCCGACGATCACCGCGGTCCCGCCGAGGGAGAGCATCGCGATGGACTGCTCGGCGGTCGAGACGAGACCGATGCAGTCGAACACGAAGTCCGCTCCCCCACCGGTGATCTCGCGAACGGCCGCGACGGCGTCCACCGCGGACGCGTCGACCACGTCCGTCGCCCCGAACGTCTTCGCCGCGTCGAGCTTGTGGGACAACAGGTCCACCGCGACGATCCTCGACGCGGTGCCGAGGACCGCTCCCTGGACGGCGCACAGGCCGACGGCGCCGCAGCCGATCACGACGGCGGTGGAACCGGGAGGCATCCGAGCCGTCCACAGCACGGCGCCCACGCCGGTCGGCACGCAGCAGCCCATCAGCGCGGCCGCGTCGAGCGGAACGTTCGTTCCCACGCGGATCGCGCCGGTCTCCGGTACCACCGTCTCCTCGGAGAACGAGGAGACCCCGATGTAGTGGTGCGCCGGCCGATCGCCGATCCGGAACCGGGTCGTGCCGTCGTACAAGACGCCCTTCGGCCAGACGACGCCGGCACAGACCTCGCATTGGGACGGCCGGCCGGCCAGGCACGCACGGCAACGGCCGCAGGCCGGCTCCCAGGACAGGATCACGTGGTCGCCTTCGGAGAGCGAGGTGACGCCCGCGCCGACCTCCGTCACCACGCCGGAGCCCTCGTGGCCCATCACGAGCGGCAGCGGGACGTCCCATTCGAGCTTGCGGACGTGCAGGTCGCTGTGACAGACACCCGCGGCGCGGACGCGGACCCGCACCTCTCCCGCCTTGGGCGGGTCGAGGCGAACGTCGGTCACGCGCGGCGGTTCGTCGCCGGACGACAACACGACCGAGCGCATGGACGGAGCGTAGTACGCCCACGGAATGCTCCCCTCGTACACCGGAGGGAGTAGCCGCGCTCGCGCCGCGAGGGCGATGACGTCGCGCCGGCCGGGGCCTACGGTTCCATCGTGGATCCGATCCGAAGGCTCTTCGTCGAGCCGAAGCAGGCCGTGATAGCGGTAGCGCTCGTCGCGTTCCAGATCGTGGGCACCTTCGGCGCCGCGCACCAACAGACCGACCGAGCCGATGTCGACGCGCTGGCGATCGCGCTCGTGGTCGCGTCGGCGGTCCCACTCCTGTGGCGACGCCGCTACCCCATCGCGGTCCTCACCGCGACGCACGCGATCGTGCTCGCCTACCTCCTGCTCGACTACCCGAGAGGACCGATCTTCCTGTCGCCGCTCATCGCGTTCTTCTCCGCGGTGCTGCAGGGACGCCGCGTCGCGGCGTGGGTCGTCCTCGCGGCGGGGTTCGTGACCGAGACCTTCATGCCTGTGATCCTCACGGACGAGCCCGCACCCGACGCGGGCGAGCTGTTCTTGTTCGTTGCGTGGCTCCTGGTGATCACCGGGGCTGCGGAGCTCGTCCGGATCCGGCGGGAGCGATCGCGCGAGACGGCGCGAACGCGCGAGGAGGAAGCGCTTCGGCGGGCGACGGAGGAGCGTTTGCGGATCGCCCGAGAGCTCCACGACGTGCTGGCCCACAACATCTCGATGATCAACGTGCAGGCGGGCGTGGCGCTGCACCTGTTGGACGAGCGCCCGGAGCAGGCCCGCCCGGCGCTCACGGCGATCAAGCAGGCGAGCAAGGACGCGCTCATCGAGCTCCGGTCGGTGCTCGGCGTGCTCCGTCGCGTCGACGACCAGGACGGTTCCCGCGACCCCGCGCCCACGCTGGCGCGTGTCGACGACCTCGTCTCGAGAGCGGGCGCCACCGGCCTCGACGTGATCAAACGCGTCGAAGGGCCCGCTCGTCCGCTCCCGGCGCCGGTCGACGTCGCGGCGTTCCGGATCGTCCAGGAGGCGCTGACGAACGTCGTTCGGCACGCCGCCGCGACGACGGCCACGGTGGTAGTGACCTACGGAGAAGAGGCGGTGACCGTGGAGGTGGAGGACGACGGGCGAGGCTCGGCGGCGGGCTCGGTCGGTTCGGGCAGCGGCATCGTCGGCATGCGCGAGCGCGCCGATTCGGTCGGCGGATCTGTCGAGGCCGGACCGCGCGAGGACGGCGGATTCCGGGTTCGCGCCCGGCTGCCGTACGCGGGGCGCCGAGGGTAGCACGACGTGATCCGCGTCCTGCTCGCCGACGACCAGGCGCTCGTGCGTGCCGGGTTCCGCGCGCTGCTCGATGCGGAGCCGGACGTCGAGGTCGTGGGCGAGGCGAGCGACGGGCGAGAGGCCATCGAGCTCACGCGCGCGCTGGTCCCCGACATCGTGCTGATGGACGTTCGGATGCCCGAGCTCGACGGCCTCGCGGCGACGCGGTCGATCGCCGAGGAGGAGGCCCTCTCGAGCGTCCACATCGTCATCCTCACGACGTTCGAGCAGGACGAGTACGTGTTCGAAGCTCTCCGCGCCGGCGCGAGCGGGTTCCTGGTGAAGGACACCGAGCCGGCCGACCTGGTGCGGGCGGTTCGAGCCGTCGCTGCCGGCGACGCGCTGTTGTCGCCCGGCGTGACCCGACGGTTGATCGAGGAGTTCGCGTCCCACGCGAAGGGTTCCGACGTCGCGCCGGCCCTGGACGAGCTCACCGAGCGCGAGCGCGAGGTGATGGCGCTCGTCGCGGAGGGTCTGTCGAACGAGGAGATCGCGCGGAAGCTGTTCGTCAGCCCGGCGACCGCGAAAACGCACGTCAGCCGGGCGATGGTGAAGCTCCGGGCGCGAGATCGGGCGCAGCTCGTGGTATTCGCCTACGAATCCGGCCTCGTACGTCCGGGTTGGGCGGAGTAGGGATCGAACTGCTCCGCCGGACGTAGCTCGGAAGCCTCCTCCCAGCCGACGACGCGCGATCGCGTTCCTCCGACGATGGGGTGCAACGAACGGAGGAGGTGTTCGAGATGGTGGAGACGCTTCTAGCCGAAGTGGCGTTCCGAGAGGGCGTCGGCGGCTGGTGGTTCCTGTTCTTCCCGTGGATCTGGATCGCGCTGATCTTCGGCGCGTTCTTCCTGTTCCGCGGACGGCGCTCTCGCTGGCACACGCATTCGGCGGAGGAGGTCCTCGGCGAGCGCTACGCGAAAGGCGAGATCACCGCCGAGGAGTATCAGAAGCGGCTCGACGTACTGCGTCGAACCGGCAAGTAGCGAGAGGGGTGAGGGTGATGGCGCATCGGGGACTGATCCTGGACAACCCGCTGAGCGGCGAGCGGTTCTTCTTCCGCGAGACCGCTACGGACACGGACGGCGAGCGGCTTGTGTTCGAGCTCGAGCTGCCGCCCGGCGGGCGCGTCCCCGGAGGGCACGTGCACCCCTCGCAGGAGGAGCGGTTCGACGTGCTGAACGGGACGATGCGCTTTCGTAAGGGGATGCGGCGCGTGACGGCGGAGTCCGGGGACTCCGTCGTCGTGCCGGCAGGGACGTCGCACCGGTTCGCCAACGTCGGCGACGACACGGCGCGGATCCGGGTGGAGGTCCGTCCTGCGCTCGAGATGGAGCGCCTGTTCGAGACGGTCGCCGCGCTCGCACGCGAGGGACGGACGTTCGCGAACGGCATGCCGAAGCCGCTCGAGCTCGCGCTGTTCATGCGCCGGTTCGACGACGAGGTGCGGTCGCCGATCGCGCCAGGTGTCGTTCGGATCGTGACGTCGCCTCTCGCGTGGCTCGGCAGGCGGCGTGGTCTCGACCGACGCTACGGGCTCGCGGACCTGCCCGACCTCCGGGCTACGCGGCCCACGCCGGTTCGCCCGCGGGCGGCGGCGAGCGATCGGTTGGCGAGGAGCACGCACCCGTCACCGACGCGTCCGGGCTGGCGAGTGAAGCGCAGCGAGTAGTTGTTGGTGGGCGGCGCGGGCGTACCGGCCCGCGCCGCCCTGCTGCCGAGTTCAGCGTAGGGTCCTCCTTCGTCACCGGACCGACACGCGAGGAGGAGATGGCGCGCGAGCCGACCACCGAGCTCCATCCCGAGTTCAGCAGCCCGGACGCGACCGCGATGCCGTGGTCCGAGGCGCGCGACCGACTCGAGCTCGCCGAGATCTTCTGGATCTCGACCGTGCGCCCGGAGGCGCGGCCGCACGTCACGCCGCTCGTCGCCGTTTGGCTCGACAACGCACTCTTCTTCGTCACTGGAGAGAACGAGCGCAAGGCGAAGAACCTCTCGTACAACCCGCACGTGGTGATGACGACCGGCTGCGCGGCGTTCCGTGACGGCTTCGACATCGTGATCGAGGGCGACGCCATTCGCGTCACCGACGACGGTGTGCTCGGCCACGTCGCCGATGCCGACGCGGCGAAGTACGACTGGCATTACGAGGTACACGACGACGTTCCGCGAGACGCACGGCCCGGATCCGTCTGCGCACGACGTATCGCCGGCCCGCGTCTTGGTCTTCGAGGTCGCGCCGACAACCGTGTTCGGCTACGGTCGCGGCGAGACGTTCAGTGCGACGCGGTGGCGGTTCTCCAACTCACCGCCCGCCTAGAGCTCGTTCCAGATCGTCCTGATGCTCGCTCCGGTGCTCCGATCGTCACGGGATTGCGCGGTTCGATGCGGACTAACCGAGGAATTGGTCGGCCCCGTACGGGTCGTCGGTGGTTATCCACAGCTCCGCGATCTTGCCGTCGCGGAAGTGGAAGACGAACGTGTCGTTCG